>JAZRLL010000079.1:0-21144 GCA_045646745.1 Christensenellaceae bacterium | reverse complement strand
TTCTAATGTTTTCAATAGGTCTAAATAATTGAACGGAGCCATCCTTTTTACGATAGGCTTTTAAACCTTCAAAAATTTCAGAGCCGTAATGCAAAACGGTTGAAGCTGGGTGAATTTCAAATTTGCCAAACGGCACTATTCTTGCGTTGCTCCAACCCTTTTCGCAGTTGTAATCCATAATAAACATATGGTCTGTAAAATATTTACCAAAACCTAATATGCTACTATCAGGTTTAACTTTTGGATTTGTAGTTTTAGTTATTGAAATTTCCATAATAACTCCTTAATCTTTATAATCTCTACCTAAAAGTAGAGCGTTCATATTAACGTCTAACATATCGCTATGTTTAGCAGATATAACCTTTGTTAAAGCCTTTTTAACTTCTTCAACACTTTCAAATTCGTTAGTTTCTTTTAAAACTTTTCCCATAATAATCATGTTGGCAAGTTTAGAAATATTGTTTTCAGAAGCAAGCATAGTTGCAGGAATATAAAAAGCCTTAACGTCAGTTCTTTTTACCTTTCTTTCAATAAGCGTGCTGTCAACGAAAATCATACCACCACTTTCAACGCTATCTTCAAACATATCAAGAGAAGGCAAGTTCATCGCAATTAAAACGTCTGGTTTTGAAACGATTGGCGAGCCAACGGGCATATCGCTAATTATAACGCTACAATTTGCCGTGCCCCCACGCATTTCAGGGCCGTAAGATGGAAGCCAACTTACGTTTTTATTATCGTTTAATCCTTTATAGGCAAGTACCTTTCCAGAGAACAAAATACCTTGTCCGCCAAAGCCTGCAAATAAATATTTAGTAGTACTCATAATTTTCTTCCCCCTTACTTGTTTGCCGACCTATCTTTGTATACGCCAAGTGGATAATAAGGTATCATTTTTTCATCAACGTATTCAAGTGCTTTTTCTGGTGATAATCCCCAGTTAGTTGGACAGGTTGATAAAACTTCAACGAGTGAGAAACCTTTTTTGTTTACTTGGTTTTCAAAGGCTTTTTTAATTGCCTTTTTAGCATTTTTAACGTTTCTTACGTTGTTAACGGCAACTCTTTCTAAATATTCCGGACCTTCAAGTTGAGATAACATTTCGCAAATTTTAACGGGATAACCACATAAATTAGCATCTCTACCGTAAGGCGAAGTTTGAGTTATTTGACCAACTAATGAAGTTGGAGCCATTTGACCGCCCGTCATGCCGTAAATAGCGTTGTTTATAAATATAATAGTGATGTTCTCATTTCTCGCAGCAGAGTGTACCGTTTCAGCCATACCGATTGACGCTAAATCGCCGTCGCCTTGATAAGTGAAAACTACGTTTTCAGGTAAAGCCCTTTTAATACCCGTTGCAACGGCAGGTGCTCTACCGTGAGCGGCTTCAACCATATCACAATTAAAATAGTCGTAAGCCATAACCGAACAACCTACGGGTGCAACACCGATAGTTTTGCCTTCAATTTGAAGTTCGTCTAAAACTTCGGCAATTAAACGGTGAACTATTCCGTGAGTACAACCTGGGCAATAGTGAAGTGGCACGTCGGTTAAAGCGTGTGGTTTATCAAAAACTACCATTATTTATTACCCCCTTTGTTTACTTTTAATATTTCTTCTAAAACTTGTTCAGGAGATGGTATCATACCACCTGCTCTATTACATAAAGATACCGTTGCTTTTCCGTTTACTGCAAGCATAACGTCTTCAATCATTTGTCCCATTGAAAGTTCTACGGAGATAAAGTGTTTAACTTTATTTGCAAGATTAGAAATAACTTCCGTTGGGAAAGGCCATAACGTAATAGGTCTAATTAAGCCTACTTTAATATTTTGTTTTCTCGCTTCGTTAACTGCGTTTTTAGCAACTCTTGAAGCAATACCAAAGGCTACGATACAAATTTCAGCGTCTTCGGTTAAGTATTCTTCGTACATTACTTCGTCTTTTTTAATTTGAGCGTATTTTTCATACCTTTCAAAATTCGTTTTTTCAAGAAGTTCGGTTTTTAAATACAAAGAATTTATAATATTGTGTTCTCTTTGACCTTTCGTACCCGTAACCGCCCAAGGTTTTTCAACTTTTGGCATAGTTTCAAAATCTAAACAAACGGGCTCCATCATTTGACCCATAGTTCCGTCTGCTAAAATCATAGTAGTCATACGATATTTATCTGCAAGGTCAAAACCTTTTACCGTTAATTCAGCCATTTCTTGTACTGATGCAGGCGCTAAAACAATCATATGGAAGTCGCCGTGAGCAGTACCTTTCGTTGCTTGGAAATAATCCGATTGAGAAGGTTGAATTCCGCCAAGACCTGGGCCACCCCTTTGAACGTTAACGATAAGTGCTGGTAAATCTGCACCTGCTAAATAAGATAGGCCTTCGCCTTTTAAAGAAATTCCTGGGCTTGAAGAAGAAGTCATAACTCTTAAACCCGTTCCGGCAACGCCGTAAACCATGTTAATAGCGGCAATTTCACTTTCCGCTTGTAAAAACGTTCCGCCGATTTTAGGCATTTTCTTTGCCATATATGCGGCAATTTCAGTTTGTGGTGTGATTGGATAACCAAAATAATGTCTACATCCCGCAAGAATTGCGGCTTCGGCAATTGCTTCATTACCTTTCATTAAAACTTTATCTGCCATATTATTTTTCCACCTTTATAATACAATCTGGACACATCGTTGCACAAAATGCGCAAGCGATACATTTTTCTGGATACACGCACTCTACCGGGTGATGTCCTTTTTTATTAATTTGAGTTGAAGAAATACTAAGAACGCCTTTTGGGCATACTTTAACGCACAATCCACAACCTTTACACTTGTCTGTTTGAAACGTTAACACAGCCATAATTATATCTCCTTATAACTTTTTTTGTAGAAAGATAGGATATAAATTTTCAATCTTATCTTTTAGTTCATCATATAAATTTTCTTTAACCGTGGTATAAACTATTGGAAGTCCACTTTTTAAAGAAACTTCGTTTGCAAAATTTAAAGAACTCAACACGTCTTCGCTAGACGTAATTTCGCCTAAATTTGAGTTGTTAATAATTCCCGTAAATTTTATTTTACAAGCGTTTTCAATTTCCTTTAAAACTTCTAAACAACTTTCAGCGTCTTTTGTTAAAGGTCTAAACTTGTTGATTATAAAAAACATATCGTAATTGTTTTCTTGCAAAATTTTTAAAGAAAGTCTACCTAACGCCAACGCACCCCTTTCGTCTCCACCGACGTCTAAAATAACAAATTGCTCTTTGTCGTCGGTAATACTATAAATTTCTTGTGGCAAAGCGGGAATATCAACGTTTGAATTAGCGTACTTTGAACAAATTAATTTAATATTATTTTCTTCAAATAATTTTTCACTATCTTTGGTTCTAAAATAAGGGTTAACGATATCAACGTCTGCTACGGCAACTTTTTCTACCCTATTTTTTAAATCTAGGGCTAAATTTACCGCAATATTAGTTTTTCCGCTACCGTAATGCCCTGAAATTATAGTTATTCTTTTAAAATCCATAATATTTCCTATAATAAATTTCTTTGAATTTTTCCGCTTATGGTTTTTGGAAGTTCGTCTTTGAATACGACTATTCTTGGATATTTATATGGAGCAGTTCTCTTTTTAACGTACTCTTGAATTTCTTTTTTGAGTTCGTCAGTTGGTATCGTGCCTTTTGTTAAAACTATACTTGCCTTAACTACTTGTCCCCTAATTTCGTCTGGTGCGGAAGAAACGCCACACTCTAAAACGTAAGGAAGTTCCATAATAACGCTTTCAATTTCAAAAGGCCCAATTCTATATCCAGAAGATTTAATAACGTCATCTGCCCTACCTACGTACCAATAGAAACCGTCTTCGTCTTTCCAAGCCAAATCTCTCGTATGATAAAATCCGTCGTGCCAAACTTCTTTGGTTTTTTCTTCGTCTTTATAATATCCCGTGAAAAGACCACATGGCAATTTATCCTTCGTTTTAATAACGATTTCACCCGTTTTACCCGTTTCAACTACGTTTCCGTCAGTGTCGTGAAGTTCAACTTCGTAGTTAGGAAGCGGTTTACCCATTGAACCCGGTTTATTGTTAGTTCCAACTAAATTACCGATAATTAAGGTGGTTTCCGTTTGACCAAAACCTTCCATAATTCTAAGTTTAGTTGCTTCTTTAAATTGTTTGTATACTTCTAAATTTAAGGCTTCGCCAGCCGTAGTCATATGCTTAATAGAAGATAAATCATAAGAAGAAATATCTTCTTTAACCATCATTCTAAGCATTGTTGGTGGAGCGCAGAAAGTAGTAATATTGTATTTTGCGAACATTGGGAGTATATCGCTTGCTTTAAATCTTTCAAAATCACAAACGAAAACCGCTCCTTCGCAGAACCATTGACCGTAAAGTTTGCCCCAAAGTGCTTTCGCCCAGCCCGTATCTGAAATAGTAAGATGTAATCCGTCGCTTTCAACTGCGTGCCAATATTTTGCAGTCATAAAATGGCCTAATACGTATTTATAACTATGTACTGCAATTTTTGGATAACCCGTAGTTCCGCTTGTGAAGAACATAAGCATATCATCGTCTCCGCCAGGCGTTTCGCTAGTTTTTTCAAAATGAGAACTAAATAAATTGCACTCGTCGTCAAAGTTTTTCCAGCCTTCTTTATATCCACCGACAATAAGTTTATTTTTTAAATCTTTATAGTTTAAAAGGGCTTTATCAACTTGTTCAGAAGCAATACCGTGCGCCGAACAAATTACCGTGCTAACGCCAGCCGCTTTAAACCTATACTCGTAATCGTGGTCTAAAAGTTGATTCATAGCAGGAATTGCAATAGCCCCGATTCTATGTAAACCGATTATCGTGTACCAGAACTGATAATCTCTGCCTAAAACGAGCATAACCCTATCGCCCTTTTTAATGCCTAACGATTTAAAATAGTTAGCAGCCTTACAAGAATATTTTTTAATATCTTTAAAGGTAAAGCGTTTTTCAACGTTATCTCTACCGATATGAAGTAAAGCAAGTTTATCTGGATATTTATCCGCAATACTATCAACGACGTCGTAGGCAAAGTTGAAATTTTCAGTATTTTTAAAATCAACTTTAATTGGCGAGCCGTTCTCGTCTTCAACAACGTCTACAAATTTTGAAAACACCTTTTCTTCGGTATCAAGTTTTTTAGGTTTAGAAACGATTTCTTCTTTTGGTTGAAGTTCGGGAATAATATCTCCCGTTGGATTTAACACGATAGCGTAGAAAATACAATCCTTACCACCAACCGCAATCATACCGTGCGGAGTTGAACTATCGTAATAAATGCTATCACCAGGGCCTAAAATTTCTTCGTGATTACCAATTTTAACCTTTAAATTACCCTCAATTACTAAATCGCACTCTTGACCTTTGTGTGTGGTTAACTCAATTTCTTTATCTTGTGCTTCTTCCTTATATTCACTAACTACGTATAATGGTTCTGCAATACGATTTTTAAATTTTGAAGCAAGGTTATAATAAGTCATACCGTGGGCTTGTTCAATTTTTTGACCTTTTCCAAGCCTTGTTAAAGTATACGATTTAAGTTTAGGGCTATGACCTTCAATGATATCGCTGACGTCTACGTTAAAAGCGTTTGCACAACGATAAATGAAGGCAAAGTTAAGGTCTGATTCCCCGTTTTCGCATTTAATATATTCTTCTACTGAAACGGCGGTTTTTATAGCCATCTCTTCAATAGTTAAATTTTCAATCTCTCTTAACTCGCGAATTCTATTCGCCATTTCTTTAATTTTTAAATCAAGTGTGTTTTTAAAATTCGTCATAATTTCTCCATAGCTTAAATAAAAAAGCCCGTCTCAAAGATAAAAACTTTGAGACGAGCTAAAATAGTTTTAGCACGCGGTACCACTCAAATTGCAAAAATGCCACTTAGGATTTACCCTTTGTCTTTACGCAACTTTACGGGGAAGTTCTACTTGAAAATCTTTCTTCTTCCCAACTCCGAAACTACAACTTTAATCTATCTAAATAACTTTCACCAGCCGTTATCTCTCTAACTAGACTTAATTAAAGCCCTTTTCATCATAGTTTTTATTTTAAAATATTTTAACACATCTATAAATAGATGTCAACCGTTTTTACCTTATAGTTTATTTCTTTGAATTTTTCCACTAATAGTTTTTGGAAGTTCGTCTTTAAACACGATAACTCTTGGATATTTATAAGGCGCAGTGTGAGTTTTTACGTACTCTTGAATTTCTTTTTTAAGTTCGTCAGTTCCAACCGTACCTTTGGTTAAAACTATGCTTGCCTTAACTACTTGACCACGAATTTCGTCTGGAACGGCTGAAACACCGCACTCAACTACGTATGGAAGTTCCATAATAACGCTTTCAATTTCAAAAGGTCCAATTCTATAACCAGAAGATTTGATAACGTCGTCTACCCTACTAACGTAATAAAAATATCCGTCTTCATCACGCCAAGCAGTATCGCCCGTATGATAATAGCCGTCGTGCCAAACGTTGTCGGTCTTTTCTTTATCCAAATAATATTCCGCAAAAAGTCCGCAAGGGATTTTGTCCGTTTTTATAACGATTTCGCCCGTTTCACCCGTTTTTACAGGCTTTCCGTTTGCGTCAATAATTTCTATCTCGTATTGTGGAGAAGCCTTTCCCATTGAGCCAAGTTTTGGCGTTGAACCAAATAAATTCGCTATCGTTAAAGTAGTTTCAGTTTGACCGAAACCTTCCATTATATCCAAGCCCGTTGCTTCTTTAAACTTTTTAAATACTTCTGGGTTTAACGCTTCGCCGGCAGTCGTTATATGGTGAATTGAAGATAAGTCGTATTTAGATAAATTTCCCCTTATTAACATACGAAGCATTGTTGGTGGGGCACAGAAGGTAGTGATATTGTATTTTGCAAACATTGGCAATATATCGTTTTCTTCAAATTTATCAAAATCGTAAACGAAAACAGCACCTTCGCACAACCATTGTCCATAGAGTTTACCCCATAACGATTTACCCCAACCCGTATCTGATATAGTTAAATGCAAGCCGTCTCTTTCGCAACAATGCCAATATTTAGCCGTTACGAAATGTCCTAATGCGTAAGTGTGTTTATGCGCCGCCATTTTTGGATTGCCCGTAGTTCCACTCGTAAAGAACATTAAAGCAACTTCGTTTCCGCAAGAAGCATCAGTAGGCCTATCGTATTTTCTAGTAAATAATACGCTTTCAGCGTTAAAGTCGTGCCAATCGTCTCTACACTTTCCAACCATAATTTTAGTTTTTACGGTAGGACAATTTTTAACGGCTTCATCAACAATTTTAGAAACGTCTCCATCACTAGTACAAACAATAGCCTTTACTCCCGCAGCGTTAAATCTATACTCAAAGTCGTGTTGTTTAAGTTGGTTCGTTGCCGGAATTGCAACTGCTCCAAGTTTGTGAAGAGCAACCATTATAGGCCAGAATTCCTTATGCCTTTTAAGTACGAGCATAACCTTATCTCCCCTTTTAATTCCAAGAGAAATAAAGTAATTTACCGCTTGATTTGAAAGCCTTTTCATATCTTTAAAGGTGTATCTTCTTTCAACTTTGTTAACGTCTAGATGAAGCATAGCAAGTTTATCAGGATACTCGTCTGCTATTTTATCTACGATATCAAAACCAAAGTTAAAGGTTTCTTCGTTTTTGAAATTAATTTCTTTTAACGCACCGCTTTCGTCTTCAACCACGTCAACGAATTTTTCACAGATAAGTTTTTCGGAACTTCTTGCCTTTATTACCTTGTTTTCAACTTTTTCTTCCTTAACTTCTCCCCCCGCTAAAACTACTGCAATAAATTCGCAGTCGCCGTTATCAACGGCAATCATACCGTGTGGGGTTGAACTGTTGTAATAAATACTATCCCCTTCTTCTAAAACTTCTGAGTGGTTGCCCACTTGAATTTTAAGTTTGCCCTTTAAAACGAAGTCAAATTCTTGACCAGAGTGAGTCGCTAACGCAATAGGTTTGTTTTGTTGTTCTTCTATATAACTATATTTAACGTAATAAGGTTCGGCAATTTTATTTCTAAATTTGTGTGCTAAATTCACGATGTTAATACCATCTTCCTTAGCCGTATTTTGACCGTTTCCCTTACGAGTTATAGTGTAGTTTGATAATCTTGCGGAATTACCTTCTAATAATTCCGTTAATTCAACGTTAAACGCAATAGAACACTTGTGAATAAAAGAAAACGGAATATCAATTTTTCCACTTTCATAAATATTGTATTGTTCAATACTTACTTGCGTTTTTTCCGCCATTTCAATAGCAGAAAAACCTAAAATTTCACGCATTTCTTTAATACGAGTGCTGATTTCTTTTAGCCTTAAATCTGTTGAATTGTTCATAACTAACTCTCCTTATGTTTTTAAAAAATAAAAAATTCCGTCTCATTTCATTGAGACGGAATTAAATATATCCGCGGTACCACTCAAATTGCACTAAACGTGCCACTCAGACTCCAACAAGCCTTATGCCTTTACGCAGCAATCACGAGAGAATTTACTTGCTTTTTGCTTTCTACTCTCCTGCTCGGAAGTGATTAGATTTTTAATCCAAGTTTATTGATTTACACCAAACATCAACTCTCTATAAAACTTACGATTAACTCCGTCTTCGTCATAGCATTTAATTAAGTTAACTGAATTTTACTACTATCTTTTTTATTTGTCAAGCATTTTTTATGATTTTAGCAAATTTTATTTAATAATCTAATTGTTTTTTCGTCAAGTTTCTTGACTTTTTTTATAAAAGGTAGTATTATTATCTAAACACAACTTTTTATGGAGGATATTATTATGAAACGTATCATTACTTTAAATACAAGAAACCTTTGTTCAAGCCAAAAAAACGGTGGTTGTGGTGAATGCCAAACTTCTTGCCAATCTGCTTGTAAAACAAGTTGCGGTATTGCAAACCAAAAATGCGAAAACGCCGAAAAAAAACAAAGCAAATAATTGCATAAATCGGGGTTGTCTTAATAACGACAACCCTTTTTATTTTAAATACTTAACTTATTTTTATTATAATATAGGATTAATATGTTGCATCAATATAAGTTTTTAAATAACAATATAGTTTTAGACACTGCGTCTAATTCAATTCACCTTGTTGACGACGTTGCATACGATATAATAGCGTCTTTTGAAAATTCTTCAAAAGAAGAAGTGTTAAATGCCATTTCTAAAAAATACGGCGACCTTTCTCTTTCTGAAATTGAAGATTGTTACTTGCAAGTTCTTTCTTTAAAAAACGAAGGAAAACTTTTTTCAAAAGACTCCTTTAAAGATATAGCGGGAAACCTTAAACAAAAAAGTAAAGGTATAATTAAAGCGCTATGTTTACACGTTGCTCACACTTGTAATTTAAACTGCTCTTATTGTTTTGCGAGCCAAGGTAAGTATCAAGGCAAGCGTGCTTTAATGAGTTTAGAAGTTGGTAAAAGAGCGCTTGACTTCTTAATTGAAAATTCGGGAAGTAGAAGAAATTTAGAAGTGGATTTTTTCGGTGGTGAACCGCTTATGAATTTTCAAATGATAAAAGACCTTGTTAAGTACGCAAGAGAAATTGAGAAAAAGCATAACAAAAATTTCCGTTTTACCCTTACTACTAACGGAGTTTTAATTGACGACGACGTTATTGATTTTTGCAATAAAGAAATGAGCAACGTAGTTTTGAGTTTAGACGGAAGAAAAGAAGTTCACGATAGGTTTAGAGTTGACTATAACGGAAATGGAAGTTTTGACGATATAGTTCCTAAATTTCAAAAACTCGTTGAAAAAAGGGGGGGCAAAAACTATTATATGAGGGGAACTTTTACCCACTATAATCCCGACTTTTTAGAAGATATTAAAGAAATGCTTAATCTTGGTTTTACCGAACTTAGTATGGAACCCGTAGTTTGTTCGCCGAAAGAAGCGTCTTGTTTAACCGAAGAAGATTTGCCTATCCTTTTAAAACAATACGAAGACTTGGCAATTTTAATGAACGAAAAAAGAAAACAAGGTAAACCGTTTACTTTTTATCACTATATGATAGATTTATTAGACGGACCTTGTATATATAAAAGAATTTCCGGTTGTGGTTCTGGAACGGAATATATGGCTTGTACTCCTTGGGGAGATTTATATCCTTGTCATCAATTCGTTGGCGATGAAAAGTTTAAACTTGGGGATATTTATAATGGCGTAAACAATAAAGAAATTCAAGATTGTTTTGAAAAAAATAACGTTTATACTCATAAAGAGTGTGAAGATTGTTGGGCAAGATTATACTGCTCTGGCGGATGTGCTGCAAATTCGTATCACTCAACGGGCTCTATAAACGGAGTATACGAATACGGCTGTAAATTATTTAAAAAGAGAATGGAGTGTGCTATTGCACTTCAAGTTGAAAGTTTAAAGGAATACTAAATGAAAACCCCTATTTGTGATTTCGTTGAAAATTATATAACTAAAAAAAGCATAAGATTACACGTTCCCGGCCATAAGGGCAACGGCTTTTTAGGTGTAGAAAAATACGATATTACCGAGATTGACGGGGCTGACGAATTGTTTTTACCAAAAGGAATAATAAAAAGTAGCGAACACAACGCTTCAACTATTTTTAAATGCCCTACTTACTATACTTGTGAAGGTTCTTCACACGCAATTAGAAGTATGCTTTATCTTGCTTATCTGTATTCTAAAAGATTAGATAAAGAATTTATAATATTATCAACTAAAAACGTTCACAAAAGTTTTTTAAGTGGCGTTGCCCTTTTACGTGCAAAAGTTTTATTTATAGAAGGCGAAAATAGAAATAACTATTTAGACCAATCTCTTTCTCCAAATGAACTTGATAATTATTTAGAAAAAACGAAAATTAAACCACTTTGCTTATATTTAACTTCTCCTAACTATTTAGGCAGAATTTTAGATATTAAGGGCATTAGCGAAGTTTGTAAAAAACATAATATTTTACTTCTCGTTGACAATGCTCACGGCGGTTATTTGCATTTCTTAAAAGAAAGTTTACACCCTATTTTATTGGGTGCGGACATGTCGGCAACTTCCGCACATAAAACCTTACCCGTTTTAACGGGCGGAGCGTATTTACAATTAAGCGAAGAACTTAACGAAATTTTAAGTGGAGACGTTAATTTAGCCCTAACTACTTTTGGCTCAACAAGTCCTTCATATTTAATTTTGCAGTCGTTAGATTACGCCAATTCAATTTTTAATAATAAATATAAAAAGAAAGTTTTAGAAACTCAACTTTTAGTTGAAGATTTAAAAAACTCCTTAGAAAAAAAAGGATATTCGCTTCTTGGAAACGAGCCTTTTAAAGTGGTTATTGAAACTAAACCGTACGGATATTTAGGCGTAGAAATTAAAGACCTTTTACAAAAAAATAATATCGCTTGCGAATTTTGTGATAACGACTTTTTAGTATTAATGTTTTCAACTGAAATTAAAAAGTCGGCGTATAATAAAATTAAAAAGTTTTTTTATGATTTACCTAAAAAACTTGCTGTTAAGAAACCTATCGTTAAACCTACTTTTAACAAAAAAGTAATGGAAATTTACGAAGCGGTCTTTGCTAAAACGGAAGTAATCCCCGCTAATAAATCGTTAGGCCGAATTTGTGCAGAAATTAATTATTCCTGCCCACCAGCCGTTCCCGTTATTATTTGCGGTGAAGTTATAAATGAAGAAACTATTAAGCGCTTTCACTACTACAATATAAAGAAAATACGAGTTGTAATTGAATAAAAACAATACTACTAAATAAAAAACTAAAAAACAACTAAATAAAAAATTAAAAAACAACTAAATAAAAATATTACAAAGTGGTTGCGAATATTCGCAACCACTTTATTTTTAATCTTCTTTTTGTTCTTTTTCAAGATTTTCTTCGTCTAAAATCTCAACGCTTATTTCTAGGGCTTTTTTTCTAGTAGTCTTAGAAACTTTAACTTTTAAATTTTTATAAACGAATTCTTTTCCCGTCGTTGGAAGTTCGCCAAGTATTTCGCTAACCCAACCGCCAACGGTGTTTGCATCAAAATTATCGTCGTCTTCTTCTATTCCCACCTTCTCAAAGAAATCGTATAAAACTGTTGAGCAGTTAACAAGGTACGAACCGTCTTGATTTTCTTTTATGAGTTCGCTTTCTTCATCGTGCTCGTCGTAAATTTCGCCAACTAATTCTTCAATAATATCTTCAACCGTAACGATACCCAAAGTTCCGCCGTATTCGTCTAAAACAACTGCCATATGAACTTTTTTAGATTGTAATTTTCTTAAAAGGTCAGAAATTTTAGCATGCTCCACTACGAAAATAACTTGTTGCATAAAGTTCTTTATATCAAACTCTTTTTTGAAGTAATGCCTATAAAAATCCTTTTCGTGAATTATACCTATAATGCTATCTATATTTTCGTTATAAACGGGAAGTCTACTATATCTTTGATTTTCAAAAACTTTTTTAATATCGTCTTTACTTGCGTCTATCGGTACGGAAATAAGGTTTATTCTTGGAATTAAAATGTCTTTAACTTCTAAATCATCAAATTCAATAGCGCTTTTAATTAAATTAGACTCGTTTTCTTTTAAAGTTCCGTCCTCTTCTGCTTCGTTAACTATCGTTATTAATTCTTCGTCGGTTATAGTATCTTCATAGTCCAATCTAAACATCTTAGAAACACACCATTTAAACCCGCCAAAAATTGCGTTTATTGGGTATAAAAGATAATAACATAAATTAATAAACGGATAAAGTACGACTGAAAATTTTTCAGGATTAGATTTTGCTATATATTTCGGCGTGATTTCACCCAACAACAAAACTACTACGGTCATAACCACGGTAGAAATTATTGAAGGGTCAACTCCCCCTACTATTATCTTTTGGAATAATAGTAAAGACAAAGACGTTGCCGTAATGTTAACGATATTGTTTCCAACTAAAATAGTTGATAAAAGTTTATCGTACTTATCGTATAATACCAATACTTTTTTATACTTGTCACCCTTTTGTGCTAAACTTTTAACCTTAATTACGTTAAGACTTGTAAAAGCGGTTTCGGTAGCCGAAAATAAGGCGGAAAATAAAATTAAAATAATTATTGCTATCAGAAGCGGTAGTGTGCCGTCAGGCATTTTAGTTAAATTTACTCCTTTTTATTCCGTTTATATTTTGATTTTTAATCAGTAGCGGAATTCTATTTTTTTATAATTTGCGTACTCGTTATACGCCTTTTCTCTAAAATAATAATTACCCTGTTTTACTAGTCTTAATCCTTTTTCTTGTAGGTAATTATCAAACTCGTCTTCACCAACTCCGTATTTTTTTAGAACTTTTAACAATTCTTCTTCAACTTGTTTTTCTAATTCCTTTGAGTCTTGCGAAGTGTTTTTGTTAAGATTTGCCTTTAAACTATTTAAAATAGACGCTTGTTCTTTTTTAGATAATTTAACCGAGTAATCTTCAACGTAATTATCAACTTCTTCTTTGACGAGTTTTTTAAGTTGATTAAGATTAAACGCAAGCGGTCTTTTAACGTCTGAAAATTTCCCGTTTAAAATAACGGCGTAATAACCTTTTTCATCTTTAAAAAGTGCATTGTAAGGATTTAAAAAGTATTGAGTAATCTTTTCATCATCGTTAATAATTAATGAAAATTCGTTTTGTAAAACCGTTAATTTTAAAAGTAAATCTTCTTCGTTTTCTAATTTTTTAGGCAAATTATCCACGAAATCTTTTATTTTATCAATATTTGAATTAAAACAATAAAACTTTTTAAATATAAACTCAATAAATTTTTTTGCCTTTTCTATATCAAAGTATTTTTTATCAAATTTTAATCCGTCCAAAGAAATTTGACCTAAATAATCAACGTTAGGAAGTATAGTTTCAGGCTCTTTGTCTATATCAGAAAAAGGATGCTTAATTTCCTTTATAGGATTAAGCATTTTAACCTTCTCGTTTGCTTCCTTTTTGAGAATTTCTTCAATTTCTTTATACATTTTTTCAATACAATTCATAAATGCACCCAATAAAAATATACATAGAATTATACACTAATATTTATATTTTTGCAATCTATTTTATGTTTTTTTTAATTTTATTTGACCTGTTTTTATAAATATGATATAATTTTTAAGCAAATTTACACGTGTTCTTTGGAGATTTTTATGAAACTTAGTAATTTACCGGTTAACAAAGAAGGAATAATCGTTTCCGTTGCAGGAGAAAACCAGTTAAGGTGTAGGCTTATTGATATGGGACTTATCCCTAAAACGAAGGTTAAAGTTGTTAAACTTGCTCCGCTTGGCGACCCAATGCAACTGCATTTAAGGGGATACGATTTATCTATACGAAAAGAAGACGCTTCTTTTATTGAAGTTGAAATGATTAAGGGGGACGATTTATGATTTTTGCCTTAGTTGGAAATCAAAATAGCGGAAAAACTACCCTTTTTAATCAACTTACGGGAGCAAATCAACACGTTGGAAACTTTCCTGGAATTACCGTTGAACAAAAGTTCGGCGAACTTAAAAATAACAAGAACTCAACCGTAGTAGATTTACCGGGGTTATATTCTATTAGAACTTTTTCAGAAGAAGAAAAGTTAACGAGAGATTTTATTTTAGACCAAAAACCAGACGGAATTATTAACGTTATTGACGCAACTAATATTGAAAGAAGTTTATATTTAACTCTTCAACTAATAACGTTAAATATTCCAATAGTTCTCGCCCTTAATATGATGGACGAAGTTAAAAATAACGGCGGTACAATTAACATTACTAAATTATCTCAAAATTTAGGAATTCCCGTTATCCCTATTTCGGCTTCTAAAAACGAAGGCGTTGAAGACGTTATAGTAGCAATAACCAAAGCGGTTAAAGAAAAAACTTTACCTAAATACGTTGATTTTTGTGATTACGGCCCCGTTCATCGCTGTATTCACGCAGTAGTTCACCTTATTGAAGACCACGCCGATATGATTGGCGTTTCAAAAAGATTTTTAGCAACTAAACTTATTGAAGAGCCAGAAGAATACGCTAAAAAAATCGGGCTTAACAAAAACGAAATTGACTTGCTTGAACACACCGTTTTAGAGATGGAAAGCGAAACGGGATTAGATAGAAATTCTGCAATAGCGGATATGAGATATTCCTTTATTGAGAAAATATGTCAAAGTTCGGTAGTTAAAAGTATAGAAACGAAGGAATATAAAAGAAGCGTTAAAATTGACAAAATTTTAACTTCTAAATATTTTTCTATCCCTATTTTCATTTTAATAATGTGCAGTATTTTCGCTATAACGTTTATGACTATCGGTAAATGGCTTTCAGACGGGCTTGGCACTTTAATTGATTTACTCTCTATAAATACAGTTGCCTTTTTGAAAGATTACGGACTTAATCCACACGTTATTTCGCTTATTGAAAACGGAATTTTTGCAGGACTTGGCGCTGTTCTATGCTTACTTCCTTACATACTTTGCTTGTTTTTATTCCTATCTTTACTTGAAGATAGCGGATATATGGCGAGAATTGCTTTTATTATGGATAAACCACTTAGAAAATTAGGTCTATCAGGTAGAAGTTTCGTTTCAATCATTATTGGATTCGGCTGTTCCGTTCCCGCAGTTATGAGCACTAGAACGCTTAATTCTAAAAGAGATAAACACTTAACCCTTTTAATAATTCCGTTCATTAGTTGTTCGGCAAAAGTTATAGTTTTTGCATCAATAGTTGGTTGCGGACTTTTTTCTCCACTTGCACAAATTTTAATAATTGCAGGGCTTTATATTTTCGGAGTGATTTTAGGTCTTTTAACTATGTTTATAGCAGGTAAAACCTTACAAAAAGGAAAACCCGTTCCTTTCGTTATGGAATTGCCTAATTATAGATTGCCTTCTTTTAAAAGCGTTTGCTTACTTTTATGGGAAAAAATAAGCGGTTTTGTTAAAAAGGCTTTCTCAATAATTTTTATTGCAACGCTTATTATTTGGTTCTTAAATTCTTACGATTTAACTTTAACCTTCGTTGCCGATAGTAATAAAGAAAGTATTTTGCAAGTTATTGGCAATTTACTTGCTCCAATATTTAAACCTATTACGGGTGTTTACGATGGTAGAATAGTTGCAAGTCTAGTTTCTGGCTTTGCCGCAAAAGAAGCCGTTATTTCAACTTTAACTATGCTTGGGGCTAACCTTTCAACAGTTATTCCTTCGGTTGCGGGCGTGCTTGGTTTTTTAACTTTCGTTTTACTTTACACTCCTTGTATTGCAACGGTTGCAACTATTAAAAAAGAATTAAATTCATTTACTAAAACGCTTTTATTCGTAATTTTCCAATGCGTGATTGCTTACGTTATGGCGTGTTTGGTATATTTGATTGCTTCGTTAATAATATGAAAATTTTAGATATTTTAATTATATTTTTATTATCAATTTGGATAGTTTTTGCCGTTATTTACATTATTAAATGTAAAAAGAACGGAAAGTGTATTGGCTGTGATAATTGTAAAGACAATTCACGTTGTCAAGCCTGCAAAAGAAAAAATAAAAAATAATTAATTGACATTTAAAAAGCACTTGCAAAACTGCAAGTGCTTTTTTGTTTTATCATTTTTTATTAATTTCCTTTTTCTTCAATACTAAATACGCAACCACAATAGTTTTGTCTATATAGGTTATACTCTTTTGATAAACTAATTGAGTTTTTATATCCGTTTTCCTTTTTAAAATCTGAAAACAAAAATTTAACCTTGTATTTTTCTTCTAAACTCTTACCTATTTCGTTAATCCAATTTGCATTTTTATATGGGCTAACCGATAAGGTAGTGGTAAAATAATCGTAATTTAACTTTTTTGCAAGTTTTGCCGTTTCTTCAAGCCTTAACTCGTAACAAAGTTTACACCTTCTACCCCCTTCTTTTTCTTGCTCGTACCCTTTAACGTAAGATAAAAATTCCTGATTATTATATTCTTTATCAAGTATTTTAACCGAGTCGCCGTACACTAAATTTTTAAATTTTTGAAGTTCTAAAAGCCTTTTATTGTATTCTTCTTTATCGGTTATGTTAGGATTATAAAAAAACAAATCCGTTTGAAAATAATCTATAACGCTTTTTAAACAATGAGTAGTACACGGTGCGCAACAACTATGAAGCAATAATTTAGGTTTTTTATCTAATTTTTTTATTTCTTCAATTTCTTTATTAAACAATAAATTGTAATTGATATTATTCATTTTTAACTCTTAATATTACTCTAATTTTACGCTTTTTTAATATAAGATTGCAAAAATTGTTTAGTTAACTCGTTTTTCGGATTTTCAAATATTTGTTCAGGGCTACCAAATTCAACAACTTCCCCGTTTGCCATAAATAAAATTTTATCCGAAATATTTTTAGCAAATTCCATTTCGTGCGTAACTATAATCATAGTTATATTTGAAGTTTCTTTTAACTCTTTAATAACTTTTAAAACTTCTCCCGTAAGTTCTGGGTCTAGTGCGGAAGTAGGCTCGTCAAAACATAAAACGTCTGGCTTTAAAGCCATAGCCCTTGCTATTGCAACCCTTTGACATTGTCCACCTGAAAGTTCACACGGATAATTGTTCGCTTTATCTTCAAGCCCTACTTTTTTAAGTAAATCGCAAACTTCTTCGTCTATTGGTTTTTCAATTAAAGAAGGCAATTTTTGTTTCTTTCTTTCCTTTTCCATTAAAGATAAAGGAAGTTTAATATTTTCAAAAGCAGTATATTGTGGAAATAAATTAAACGATTGAAAAACAAGCCCAAAATGTAATCTTAAAAGCCTTAATTCTTTGTCCTTAATCTTTTTAATGGTTTTACCATTAAAAATTTCCTTTCCGTCTAATAAAACTCTTCCTTCGTCTGCTTTTTCAAGATAATTTAAGCATCTTAAAAGTGTTGTTTTACCATTTCCCGAAGAACCAATTATTGATAAAACTTCGCTTTTTTCAAGGTTAAAAGAAATACCTTTTAAAACTTCCGTTTTACCAAAACTTTTATAAATATCTCTAACTTCTAAAAAAGCCATAATCACTCCTTAAAATAACTTAATTTTTTCTCTAAATATCCAAACAATAAAGTTAATATTCCAACGAAAATTAAGTAAAATACCGCTGAATAGAATAACGGCCATATTGCCCATTTAGTAAAGGTTTTTGCAATAATTAAAATTTCTAAAACACCTATTGAATTTGAAAGTGCGGTATCTTTAACCAAAGTTATAACTTCATTACTCATAGGTGCTAATATTCTCTTTATTACTTGCAATAAAACTATTTTAGAAAAAATCTTGGATTTTTTCATACCTAAAACGTAGCCCGCTTCGTATTGTCCCTTTGGAATGCTTTCAATTCCCCCTCTAAAAATTTCAGAGAAATAGCAAGCGTAGTTTATTATAAAAGCAATACAAACTGCTAAAAACGGACCTACGTTCTGCATATCGTATTCAAAATAAAAATGATTGTCTAAATTATTCCAATATTTACCTGGCAAATAATAAACGACGAATATTTGGAGCATAAGTGGAACGCCCCTAATTATCCACACGATAACTTTAAATAATATTCTTAACGGAATAAATCTGCTCATCGTACAGAACGAGATGAGCAGACCTAATGGTAAAGAACAAATTAAAGTTATTATAAACAATAAGCAAGTTAACAAAAAGCCGTCAAGCAAACTTAATGTTACATAACTAAAATCCATATTTTTTTATCCTTTATTAAACGTTTTGTGTAAAGTCAGTTATAGCGTTTTCAACACCATATTTTTTTGCTAATTCATCAATATATCCAACTTCTTTAAGCGCTTTTAAAATTACGTTAACTTTATCAGTTAATTCACTACCCTTTTTAAATGCGATTGCATAATATTCAATACCTAAATCAATATCTTCACAAATCGTAAAGTTAGAATATCCAGAATTGTTTGCAAGTAAGTCTTTTGCTAAAATAATATCAACTACTGCGTAATCTTTATTTCCGTTTCTAACTGCTTCACAAGCGTCCATTTGAGAAGTTAATCCTTGTTTATTAATGCTGATACCATTAAACATAGAATTTTCACCATTAATTAAAGAGTCGGCAGCAGAACCCGTTTCGTAAGCAAGTGATTTTCCTGCTAAACCTTCAAGGCTCGTAATTTTGTTGCTGTTTTTCGTAATTAAACATTGACCGTTTTCCATATAGTATAAAGAAAAGTCAACGAGTTCGCTTCTGTTTTTACCTTCGTCTGTACTATTTGCAGTAAAACCGTTCCATACGCAACCGATAGTATCGTTATTTAATTCAACGTATTTATTAGACCAATCAATAAGTTTAAACTTAACGTCGTATCCAAGTGCGTTAAATACAGTTATTGCAAGTTCAGTATCAAAACCTTTCAATACTCCGTTTTCTTTATAGTTCATTGGAGCGTAATCAGTATATCCTACTACGATTTGTTTAGTCGTTACGTCTACCACTTCGTTTTTATTTTTTGAACAACCTGAAAATGCAAAAAACGTTGCCAATGCAAGCGTACAAGAAATAATAATAGTTAATAATTTTTTCATAATTTTAATCTCCTAAAATTTTATTACCCGTTTATTACTTTATCACTTTAATGCGATAAAGTTTATACCGATATTATACTTCATTTGTTTAAAGATGTAAAGCATTTTTACCTACTTTTTTAAAAAAAATTTTTCTTTTTTTATAACACTTTTAAAATCTCTTATATTATCGCAAATTTTGAATTAATAATTTTTTAAGTTTTTAATTTATAGATAAAATATGAACATAAAAAACGTATGAGCAAGTATATAACTTTTTTAATTGAAAGCATACACTTGCTCATATATTGAACACGTTTATTAGGTTGTAATTTTATTTGGATAATAATTCTAGCGTATTATCCGTGATTTCTAAAATGTTTTCTACTTCAAGCCCTGCAACTAACATCGCTTGGGCAAAAATAACGTTTGAAAGTTTAGTAAATTCTTCTTCGTTGTTTATAATATCTTTGAGTTTCTTGTAAATATTATGCTCTAAATTAATTTCTAAAACTTTTGAAGATTTTACTTTTTCGTCGGCGTTTGGCATTTTAGATAAAACTTTTTCCATTTCCAAAGAAATTTCGCCTTCGCTAGATAAACAAACTGCGTGATTTTTAAGTTCTTTTGAAGAAACTACTTTTACGACTTTATCTTTCAAAACTTCTTTAACTTTGTCTAAAACTTTTTTATCTTCTTCACTTTGAGTATCTTCGTTTATAGCCTTCGTTTCAGAAGTAGCGTTTTTAAATTGTTTTTTGTCGTATTCGCCCATAAATTTAATTGCAAATTCATCAATTTCATCGGTAAAGGCTAAAACGTCAACGCCGTCGTCTAAAATTTTTTCAATTTTTGGATTAGATTTTAAAGAAGCAACGGATTTACCACAAGTATAGTAGATAAATTTATCGTTTTCTGATAAAACATCAACGTACTCTTTTAAAGTTATAAGTTTTTCTTGTTTTAAGGAGTAGAACATAATTAAGTCTTGCAAAAGTTCTTTATTCATACCAAAACTTTGATATATTCCAAACTTTAATTGATTTCCAAACTCTTTATAAAATTTTTCATAATCTTCACGATTATTTTTTAATAAATCAAGTAATTCGCTTTTAATTTTCTTTTCTATACTTTGATTAATTACTTTTAATTGCCTTGTTTGTTGAACGGTTTCCCTTGAAACGTTAAGGTCAATTTCACTATCAACAAGCCCTTTAACGAAACTAAAACAATCGCCTAAAAGGTCTTTGCATTTATCCATAATCATAACGCCGTCGGTATATAGTTTTAAGCCTTTTTCGTATTCTTTTGAGTAATAATTATAAGGCGCTTTAAAAGGAATAAATAAAAGTGCCTTAAAATCTACCGAACCTTCAATACTAAAATGTATAGTTTTTACAGGGTTTTCGTTATCGTAAAAGTTTTCTTTATAAAAATTATCGTACTCTTCTTTTTTAATTTCAGATTTTGATTTCTTCCATAACGGAACCATTGAATTAATAGTGTCTTTTTCTATAT
>JAZRLL010000078.1:0-1599 GCA_045646745.1 Christensenellaceae bacterium | reverse complement strand
GTTAGAATTCTCTAACGTTTTTATTTTTAATCTATTCGTTATTTTTAATTTTTAAATGCAATATAATAATGATAGTAATTTTATTTAATGTAATGAATTTTTAATTGATTTTATATTCTAAATAGTGTATAATAAAATCATAAAATTTACTTAAAAGGGAAAACTATGACAAACAATATTTCAACGCAAAATCAACAAATAAATAGTAAGAGATTTAAAAAAATCGCATTACTTACGCTATTAAGTTTTGGCTTTACATATTTATTCTTTTACAACGGCCGTCAAAACATTAATTTAGTAATGTCGCAAATGTCAGAAAACTTAGGTTCTACTACTGCTACGCTTGGCGTTGTTTCATCTTCACTATTTTGGTGCTATGCTTTTGGTCAACTTGTAAACGGAAGACTGGGCGCAATATTTGGATATAAAAGGTTTATTATAATAGGAATAATTGCAAGTGCAATACTTAACGTTATAATATCTTTTCAATATAGCATTCCAGTAATTGCAGTGCTTTGGGGACTTAACGGATTTTTCCAATCAATGCTTTGGTCAAACGGACTTGGAGTTGTAAATAAATGGTGGCCAAAGGAAAAAAGGGGTTTTGCAACGGGCTTAACTACGTTTTTCTCGGGTATGGCGCAAGTTGTAACCTATTTAACTATACTTTTAGCCTTGGAACTTAATCCAGAATGGGGTTGGCGTGCAGCATTTAGATATCCAATGATACCAATGGTTGTAATGATAATTGCACTTATATTTTTCTTTAAAGACGAGCCTGAAAAATGCGGTTATAAAACTTTAATTGAAGACGGAGACGAGTCTTCTAATAACGTTAAAAGTAAAAGTTTCATTTATCCTTATAAAGTTCTTTTTTCAGAACCAAAAGTTATTATATTTTGCTTAATTTCGGCTATTGCTGGAATAGGTAGATATGGATTAATAACTTGGATACCAACTTATTTTATGGAAGAGTTAGGTCTCACTATTAAAGATGGCATTTTTAGTTCAATTCTTTTGCCTTTCGGTCAAGCGTGTGCGATGTTTATATTCCCAATAATTACTGATAAACTTTTAAAAGGCAAACGTGAACCAATGCTCATTATTGCATCTGTTATAACTTGTGTGGGTATGATAGTATTCCCATTTATAAAAGTTCAGTTATTTGCATCAATTATGCTTTTTGTTTTAGGCGTATTTGCAATGGTAACGGGGGTTATTTGGACTATTGCGGGGGATATTGGCGGAAAAGCCTTCTCTTCAACAGTAATAGGTATTTTTGATTGGGCTGTTTATATGGGTGCAGCCGTTCAAGCAGCGTTATTTGGTTTTGTAAAAGACGCTTTTGGTTGGTCGTCAATATTTATTATAATTGCTGTGCTTTACGTTATTTTATTAATTTTAACCTTAATTGCAAGAAAAATGAAAACTAAAAATATTTAGTAAAATTTTGTGTGGTGTAAAATGAAAGTTAGTGTTGTGCAACCTGCATATTTTGTGGGGGAAAATCCAGACGAAAAAATTGCAAAATTTTTAATTGAAGAACTTGAAAAAGTTGACAAAGATTCAATTATTGTTTTGCCTGAATACTCTAATGCG
>JAZRLL010000077.1:0-11485 GCA_045646745.1 Christensenellaceae bacterium | reverse complement strand
CTATTTCTTTTAAAATCTTTACGAGTTCAAAATAATCGTAATCTTCAATCTCACACAACGCAGATAACGACGAGTATTTATCCCTTAAATAAGTGTTAACGGTTGAAAGCAATATGTTCGCATCTTTTATCATATAAAATTTACCCTTATTATAAAAATATCCAACTTAAAAAAGTCGGATATTTTTTCAAATTAATAATTTTCTTTTCTAAGTTCAAAATAACTTTCTGGGTGAGCACATACTGGGCAAACTTTTGGAGCCTTAACACCAATGTGAAGGTGTCCACAATTTCTACATTCCCAAACTACAACGTCAGTCTTTTCAAACACTTTTTGTTCTAAAACGTTTTTCAAAAGTGCTTGGTATCTTTCTTCGTGGGTTTTTTCAATTTTAGCAACTGCCCTAAATTGAGCGGCAATTACAGTGAAACCTTCTTCTTCTGCCTCTTTTGCCATACGGTCGTACATATCAGTCCACTCAAAGTTTTCACCTTCTGCTGCTGCTTTAAGGTTTTGAGCTGTATCTCCAAGTTCACCAAGGTGCTTAAACCACAATTTAGCGTGTTCTTTTTCATTGTCGGCAGTCTTTAAAAATATTTCAGCAATTTGCTCGTACCCTGCTTTTTTTGCAACACTTGCAAAGTAAGTGTATTTATTTCTTGCTTGGCTTTCACCAGCAAAAGCCTCTCTTAAATTCATTTCGGTTTTACTACCTTTAAGTTCCATAATTAATCTCCTTAAAATTAATAATTTTATTATATGCGGATTACCGCTAATTGTCAATAGTTAATAAAAAATTTTAACTATTTTTTCTTTATTGTTTTTTTTACAATTATCACAAACCCCGGATAAAACTATATCAATTTTATCTATCTTGCCAATACCACCAAATCTGCCGTTAACGATTTTTTCAACGTCAATATCCGAAACGTCTTTAAACTCGTTGCAACACTCACAAATAAAGTGCGCATGATTGGTAGTGGTTATATCAAACCTGTCTTCCCCTGAAAGTTCAATCCTTTTAATTTTTTTCTCTTTTGCAAGTTCTTTTAAATTTCTATATATCGTAGCCCTACTAATTTTAGGCATAATTTGCCTGCACCTAGCTAAAACCATTTCAGCCGTCGGATGCTCATAGTTGTTAACCATCGCTTGATATACTATATTTTTTTGTTTTGTATTGAAAATGCTTCCCACTTTTCTTTCTTATCCTTTAATTGTTTTTTAATAATTAAAATATAGATTAGATAAGCCTTATAAATAGAAGTTAAAACCTGCTTTACGCCTTAAATTCGCCCACATCAATAGACGCATCTACTTTCTACTACTATATTTATTCACACGAATAGAAACCAATCCTCTAATTTATGCCATAAATTATTTTGTATTCGCCAACTATACTTATTCACGTAAATAAAACTAATTCCTTACTTTCTAGCATAAACTATTCTATATTTACTTTCTTTCTATCACAAATTGTTCTATATTTACTTTCTTTCTAACACAAACTATTCTATACTCACTTACTTATAATTTGAGATTGAGTCTCAATCTTATACCTATATTATAATGGCTGAAAGTTGAGTTGTCAAGGGATTTTTATAAAAATTTAGAAAAATTTTTAATCATCTACAATCTTTATAATCATTGTTTACGTATAAACCTATTAGAAACACTCTTTAATACAATTTAAAAATGTCTTTATGGCTAAAAGTTGAGTTGTCAAGGGATTTTTATAAATATTTAGAAAAATTTTAACAACCATACAATGTATTAACCCCTTATTTACATTTACAACCATTAACCAGCCTTTAATAACTATTTAAAATTGCCTTCGTCTAGGCTTTTGCTATTTCGCTTTTATAAAAACTCAGTAAATATGTAGTTTATGTGCGGAATTATAAAGAGTTAAAATTAAGAAATATTTTATTAAAAAAACTATTACTTTTATCCCTTTTTTATATCTCCTTTCTACGCTTAACCAATACAGTCGTTAAAAACACTTGCAAAATTTGTCGATTCATAATAAAATGTAGTTATTACATTTATTTTGGAGAGATTATGAAACACGTATTTATAATTAATTCACACGCAGGTACTAAACAAAGTTATTCCGAGTTAAAGGAGCGTTTAGTTCCATATATACGCGACCATTTAATTGAAATATACGAAACGAAGGGTCCAAAAGACTCAACTAAATATATAACTGAATATTTAAAAGCAAACACTAATGATGAAGTAAGGTTTTATTCTTGTGGTGGCGATGGCACTTTAAGTGAAGTGGTTAACGGAGTTGTTGGATATGATAACGCAAGTATTTGTTTATATCCTTCTGGTAGTGGAAACGACTTTGTTAAATCTGTTGGTGGAGCAACGCAATATAAAGATATATCTCACCTTTTATCTGCTGAAAATAAAGAGATTGACGTTATTAAGATAAGTTCACCTAACTTACCCGCAATTTATAGCGTAAATTTAACAAATTGTGGTTTTGACGCAGTAGTTGCAAAAAAAGCCAACGATATAAAAGATAAAGGTGGCAAACATAGTTATACAAAGGGCTTAATTTACGCTTTATTTAAAGCTATGAAGAACGATATTACAGTTGAAGCAAACGGAACTTTATTAAACCCGACAGGTAAAATGCTACTTTGCTCAATAGGAAACGGCGGTTGGTATGGCGGAAAATATTTTTGTGCGCCAAACTTTGTGTTAGACGATAACGAAATGGAAGTATGTTTAGTTCACCCCGTTTCAATTTTTAAATTTTTAAGTTTAGTTAAAAAATATAAAGACGGACTTCATTTGAAAGACGATAAATTTAAAAAAATACTTACATATACGAGAGCGGAAAAAGTAAAACTTTATTCGGACAAACCTTTTTCTATAAGTGTTGATGGGGAAATAATTAGCGATAAAGAATTTAATATTGAAATTATTCCAAAGGCTTTAAAATTTGCTATTCCACGTTGTGAAGAATAAAAAAATGCAGTTGATTTTCAACTGCATTTTTATTTCACATATTTTTAACAAGCATTGCCGTTAAAGTTGCTTTGTCGGTTAATCCTATCGTTCCGTCAACGACCTTTCCATCTTTAAATACCATTAAACTTGGAATACTTGAAACGCCGTATTTTACGGCTAATTCTTCACACTCGTCAACGTCAACTTTTGCAATAATAACTTGGTCTTTTAAATCGTTAGCAAGTTCTTCAAGTATTGGTGCTTGCATTTTACAAGGGCCACACCATTTTGCCCAAAAGTCTACTAAAATCAATTTATTTGAGCCATTGATTGTGCTTTCAAAATCAAAATCAGTTAAATGTTTAACGTTTTCACTCATAATTTCCTCCTAAATCAAGTTTGCCACCTAAAAAAGTATTTTATACAATTTTAAAATGTAAACGAGAATATTTCATCTAATTTTATCTTTATAGTAGTTCCATCACTCATTTGTTTAATTTCACAAGTATTGCTTTCAATTTCGTTATCGCCGAGTGCAACTACGTATTCCGCACCAATTTTGTCGGCATACTTAAATTGAGATTTAAAACTTCTATTCATATGGTCGGTTTCGCATACTATACCTTGTTTTCTTAAAGCGTAGCAAATTTCAAAAGCTTTTTTGTTTCCCCTTTCGCCTTGCGATGCTATAAACAATTCAACCTTATCTTCCTTAGGAATTTTCACTCCGCTTGCCTCCATGAGCATTAAAACTCTTTCAATTCCCATACCAAAACCAACACTTGGAACGTTATTACCGCCTAATTGTTCAACGAGCCTATCATATCTACCACCACCGCAAACGGTTCCTTGCGAGCCCAAACAATCGGTAGTAAATTCAAATACCGTTTTCGTATAATAATCAAGCCCCCTAACTATTTTAGGGTTTACGGCGTAATTGATATTTGCAATATCTAAATAACCCTTTAAATTATCAAAGTGCGCAGTACAATCTTCACACAAATAATCTAAAATGATTGGAGCGTTTTTAGAAATCTCTTTACAGCCTTCTTCCTTGCAGTCTAAAATCCTTAAAGGATTTTTTTCAAGCCTTTCTTTGCAAGTAGGACACATTTTATCAATTTTGTCGCTAAAATATTCTTTTAACGCCTTATTATATTCTACCCTACAATCTTTACAACCCATACTATTAATATTAAGAAAAACTTTTAAACCTAATTTAGTAAGTATAGTGTGAGCAGTTAAAATTACTTCGGCGTCTAAATCCGCACCTTGTCCACCGTAAAATTCAATACCGAATTGGTGATGTTCTCTTAATCTACCCGCTTGTGGTCTTTCGTATCTAAATACGGGAGTTATATAATACATTTTAAGTGGCATAGCACTACTATTTAAGCCGTTTTCAATAAAAGCTCTTGCTACGCCCGCCGTTCCTTCCGGCTTTAAGGTAATACTCCTTTTACCCTTATCTTCAAAAGTGTACATTTCTTTATTTACTATATCGGTAGTATCCCCAACCCCCCTTAAAAACAACTCGGTGTGTTCAAAAGTTGGAGTTCTTATTTCTTTTATACAAAACAATTTAGCAACTTCTCTTGCTTTTTTTTCAACGTAGTGCCACTTATAACTATCTTGTGGTAAAACGTCTTTGGTTCCTTTTGGTATATTAATCATAATTGTATCCTATTAAAGTATATATTTTTTTAAGTTTCTAGTGCTTTCAGTAGCGCTTAAATGTTCTTGAACGTATTTTTTGTCAATTTTAACAGTGGTTAAAGGAATTCCTTCACCCGCATTAAAAGAAATGTCTTCAAGTAGGTTTTCCATAACGGTATGAAGTCTTCTTGCTCCAATATCTTCGCTAGTAGCGTTCATATCTTCGGCAATTACGGCAATTTCTTCAATAGCGTCTTTCGTAAAAATTAAATCAATGTTATCAACTGATAATAAGGTTTTATATTGAAGGGTAATTGCGTTTTGTGGCATTGTTAAAATGTTTACAAAATCTTCTTTTGTTAAACTTGCAAGTTCAACGTTAATTGGAAATCTTCCTTGCAATTCTGGGATTAAATCTTCAACCTTTGAAATATGGAAAGCACCTGCGGCTATAAATAAAATATAATCCGTTCTAACCGCACCGTATTTAGTCATAACGGTTGAGCCTTCAACGATTGGTAAAATATCCCTTTGAACGCCTTCTCTTGAAACGTCTGCTCCGCCTTTATTGGATTTAGCGCCTATTTTATCAATTTCGTCAATAAAGATAATACCTTCTTGTTCAGCACGCCTTATTGCTTCACTATTAACGGCATCTGCGTCAATTAATTTATCGCTTTCTTCGTTGATAATGTATTGCATTGCTTCTGAAACGGAGATTTTTCTTTTTTTCTTTCTTTTCGGCATCATATCGCCAAAAATTGAGCCAAGATTAATTTCCGCACCAAGTCCCGGCATAATTTCAAGTTGTTTTGGAGCGTCGTTTACTTCCATTTCAATAATTAATTTGTTGAATTTTCCCTTTCTCAAATCTTCTAAAAGATTTTGTTCAAAGATTTCTTGTGGAGTTTCGCCCTTTTCAGTACTTTTAAGGTCTACTAAAATTCTTAATATTTTCTTCTCTGCAACTGCGGTTGCTTTTGAAGAAACGACTTTCATTTGTTCTTCCTTAACGAGCCTAACGCTACACTCAACTAAATCTCTAATCATAGACTCAACGTCTCTACCAACGTAGCCGACTTCGGTATATTTAGTTGCTTCAACTTTTACAAACGGTGCGCCCACGAGTTTAGCAAGTCTTCTTGCAATTTCAGTTTTACCAACGCCCGTTGGACCTTTCATAATAATATTTTTTGGAGTAATTTCATCTCTTAATTCAGGAGATAATTTACTTCTTCTATAACGATTTCTAAGTGCAACGGCTACCGCCCTTTTCGCTTGGGTTTGACCTATAATATATTTATCTAATTCTTGAACGATTTCTCTTGGTGATAAATTCATAATAAACCCCCTTAAATTTTTTCAACTACTATATTGTCATTTGTGAAAATACAAATGCTACTTGCAATTTTAAGTGCTTTATAAGCAATTTCGTCTGCTGGATAAGAAGTTTCTTCTTTGAGTGCCCTTGCCGCCGCCAAAGCATAATTTCCGCCACTACCAATAGCACAAACACCGCCGTCTGGCTCAATAACTTCTCCGCCACCGCTAACTATGAGCAAATTATCCTTATCTGCACAAATCATCATTGCTTCTAACTTTCTTCCAACTTTATCTTCACGCCAAAGTTCAGCAAGTTGAACGACACTTCTCATTAAGTTTCCAGAATATTTATTTAACATTTCTTCAAATCTTTCAGTTAAAGTAAAAGCGTCTGAAACAGAGCCGGCAAAACCGACTATAACGTTGCCGTTAAAAATTCTTCTTACCTTAATTGCATTATTTTTAAATACGATTGATTCGCCAAAAGTTACTTGACCATCACCAGCGATTGCAGTTATACCATCTTTTTTTACCGCACAAATAGTTGTGCCACGAAATTCAATACTCATATATTTTCTCCTATTTATCTATAAAATTACACTCTTTGTTAGAACATTTAATAATTCCGTCTTTTTTAATCAAATGTTTACCACACGTTGGACACAACTCGCCCGTTGGTATATCCCAACTACTAAAATTACAATTTGGATACCCTGTACAGCCGTAATAAAGTGTGCCTTTTTTCGTACGCATTTCTTGTGTCTTGTTATGACATATTGGGCAAACGCCAACTAATGCGTTTTGACTTTTAGTGGCGTTGCATTTAGAACATTTTAAATACTTTCCAAATCTACCCGTTTTTAAAATCATATACGAGCCACAATTTTTACAAACTTCGTTTGTATACTCGTCGTTTTCTTGCATTTTAGTATTGCATTTTGAGTTTGAACAATTTAAATATTTTCCAAATCTGCCTTCTCTTAAATACATAATTTCCCCGCAGTTTGGACATTTTTTATCCGAAATTACGTCTTCTTTATTTTTAGTTTTTTTACACTCTGGGCAAAACAAAAACTCGCCGAATCTGCCCATTTTTTTAACGTATAAAGCCCCACAATTTTCGCACTTTATATCCGTTGGTTCACTATTATCTCCCATAGCGATTTTTAATTCCTTGATGAAAGGATTATAAAAATCAGCCACCATTTTACGCCAATCTTTACCGCCTTCCGCAATATCGTCAAGTTCGCTTTCCATTTTAGCGGTAAAATTAACCGCCATAATGTCTGCAAAATATTTTACGAGCAAATCGGTTGCCTCAAAGGCAATTTCAGTAGGAACTAAATATTTGCCCTTTCTAGCAATATATTTATGTTTTGTTAAAGTTCCGATAATCGTAGCGTAAGTTGAAGGTCTACCAATTCCGTTATCTTCTATTGCCTTAACGAGCGTAGAGTCCGTATATCTAACGGGTGGTTTAGTAAATTTTTGTTCTTTATCAAGTTTTTTAAGAGTCAACTCGTCGCCGACGTTCATATTAGGAAGTAATTTGTTATCAACTTCATCTTCATCGGTTTTGCCGTTAACGAAATCGTATACGGAAGTAAAGCCCTTAAATTTAACGCTTTTGCCACTTGCTTTAAAAGTGTATTTATCAGCGCTAACCATAATTTGCATAGAATTATATTGCGCTTCGCTCATTTGAGATGCTAAAAATCTTTGATATACGAGTTTATACAAATTATAATGATTTTTATCTAAAATATCTTTAACACTTTCAGGCGTGATAGTAATATCAATAGGTCTTATTGCTTCGTGTGCGTCCTGAGCGTTTTTCTTTGCCGAATAAATATTTGGCTTGCTTGGGCAAAATTCTTTACCGAAATTTTTCTCAATATATTTTAAGGCGTCGTTTTGAGCGTCTTGAGAAATTCTAGTAGAGTCCGTTCTAATGTAAGTTATTAATGCAAGATGTCCTTTTGCCGTTTCAATACCTTCATAAAGGTGTTGAGCAAGTTGCATAATTTGTGGAGCGGAAAGTCCCAATTTAGAAGATGCGTCCTGTTGCATAGTTGAAGTTGTAAACGGAGCGGGAGCGTGTTGTTTAACTACTCCTTTTTTAACGTCGCTAACAACGAACTTGGAGTTTTTAATAGTGTTATACACTTCTTCTGCTTCTTCTTTACAAGTTATTTTGCTTTTTTCAGTAGTTGATAAAAGCATTTTAATTTCCGACTGATTAGAAGTTTTTAAGTGAGCGGAAATATTCCAATATTCTTGTGGAACGAAGGATAAAATCTTTCTTTCAAGTTCAACGGCAAGTCTAACCGCTACCGATTGTACCCTACCTGCCGACTCTCCGTCTTTAACTCTCGTTCTTACGAAAGGAGATAGTTTATATCCAACGATTCTATCTAAAATTCTTCTTGCTTGTTGAGAATTTACTAAATTATAATCAATTCTTTCAGGGTGCTGTAAAGCGTTTTTAACTGCTTTTTCACTAATCTCATTAAATTTAATTCTATGAGTTTTACCCTTTATACCTAAAACCTCGTATAAATGCCAAGCAATTGCTTCGCCTTCTCTATCAGGGTCGGTAGCAAGATAAACGAGTTCTGCGTTTTTAGCAACTTCTTTTAACTCTTCCACCAACTTTTTTTGTTTTGGCTCTATAACGTAGGTTGGCTCAAAATTATTATCCACGTCAACGGCAAACCTTTTTTCAGGCAATCCCCTAACGTGTCCGCCACTACCAAATACTCTATATTTGCCACCGAGAAATCTTTCAATTGTTTTTGCCTTTTTAGGCGATTCTACTATGATTAGTTGCATTACTTCTCCATTTATTTAAAATTTTAATTTTTTAATTATTGAATATTCGCTTCCTACACAAGATATGATTTTTTTACTTTCTAAACTAGTTAAAATTGGCATAATCTCGTATATTTTTAAATTAGTACTACTTATAATCTCATCAATTACGGTGTTTCCGTTTAAAATTTCGTTGTAAACTAAAATTTCTTGCTCGCTTAAATTAACGTTTTGCTCTTTTGAGATATTAAAATTCATTATTTCAATAATATCTTCAACGCCTAAAACTAAATTAGCGCCGTCTTTAATTAGTTGATTTGGAAGTTCGCCACTCTTAATTCCTAAATTGTAAGGAAAAGCAAACACTTCCTTTCCGTAATCTAAGGAGTAATTTGCCGTGTACCTTGCTCCGCTTTTATACTCGCCACTTGCTATAAGCGTTCCATCGCCAAGCCCCGCTATTATTCTATTTCTTATTGGATATAAATAATTTTTTGGAGCAACTTCTTTTGGGTATTCGGAAATTACTAGTCCGTTTTCAATAATTTTCTTTAAGTAAGAACAATTTCCATCGGCTTCCCAAAAATCCGAGCCACAAGCCATAACCGAAATTATATTACCGCTACTTATCGCTCCTTTTATTGCGGATAGGTCTACTCCACCTGCTATACCCGTTATTATAACCACGTTATTAGTTGATAAAACGTTTGAATATTCTTCAACTCTTTTTAAGGTTTCGGGCATGGTTTTTCTTGAACCGACTATTGAAAAAGTATTTTCGCTATTGAGTAATGAAATATTACCTTTACAATATAAGCATATAGGATTAAAATCCAAATATTTTAGCCTTTTTGGATAGATTTTGCTATTTTCAGTAATAACTACTATACCGCTTTTATTATATTTATCAATTAAACTGTCTAAAAAGCCGTTGTCTTTTGCCAATTTGAAAAGATTTTCTTCCTTAAAAGACAAATTTTGTTTCAAATAGTTTAAACATATATCAAAATTTTCAAAAAAATCTTCAATATCATCGTAAAGAGAAATTATATTTCTTTTATGCTTATAATCAAGGTTAATAAATCCGTCTAAAAATATTAACACTTTTTCTTGAATAGTATATTCCATTATTCTATTGAACCCCTATAAGCAATTGCTTCTAACAAGTGTTTAGACTCAATATTTTGAGACAAATCTAAATCTGCAATAGTTCTTGCCACTTTTAAAATTCTACTTCTCGCCCTTGGGGATAAATTTAAATTTTCAAAAGCTTGTTTTAAAATATCGTCGCTTTCTTTTGAGATTTTACAATATTTTTTAATGTCCTTTTCTTCCATTTCCGCGTTAGTAGTAATACTATCGTCTTTAAACCTTTCAAGTTGTACTTTTCTTGCAAAATCTACTCTTTTTTTAACGTCTAAACTGCTTTCTTCGTTTGACGTAGACGTTAAATCGCTATAATCAACGTTATTAACGTTTACTCTTATATCAATTCTATCTAAAAGTGGACCAGATATTTTTGCTTGATATTTTTTTATTTGCGCAGACGTGCATTTACACTCTTTACCCTTTGCTCCTAAATTTCCGCAAGGACAAGGGTTCATACTACCGCAAAGCATAAAATTAGCAGGATATTCAACGGATGCTTTTGACCTTGTTATCGTAATAACCCTATCTTCAAGGGGTTGTCTTAAACACTCTAAAACCGAACGTTGATATTCTGGCATTTCGTCAAGATATAAAACACCGTTATGCGCTAAACTGATAATTCCAGGAGTAGCAAACTGACCACCACCTATAATTGACACTGCCGAAGCTGTGTGGTGTGGTGTCATAAACGGCCTATACTTAATAATCCCGTCTTCCTTATTAACAAGCCCCGAAACGCTGTGAATTTTAGTGGTTTCTAACGCTTCGCTAAAAGAAAGGTCTGGCATAATTGAAGGAATACATTTTGCAAGCATAGACTTACCCGTTCCCGGTGGCCCAACGAATAAAATATTATGTCCGCCTGCAACTGAAATTTCAAGTCCCCTTTTAGCCATCGCTTGACCTTTAACGTAGGATAAATCCATACCGTATTTAACGTCGCCTTTTGAACTTTCAAAATGCGTGCAAACGAGTTTTTCAAAAGTTTTTTCTTTGGAAAGCAATTCCACCGCTTCCGTTAAGGTCTTTAAAGGATAAACTTCCACTCCTTCAACGAAAGACGCTTCAACTTTATTTTCGTAAGGGATAATAAATTTTTTATATCCGTCGTTTAATGCGGATATAATCATAGGAAGTATGCCCGAAACTTCTCTAATAGTTCCGTCAAGCGATAATTCGCCAATTAAAACGTAATCACCTAAATCGCTTGAATTAAAAGTTTGAGACGCCTGTAAAATTCCAACCGCAATAGCCAAATCTAAATAAGCACCTTGTTTTTTAACGTCTGCCGGGGCTAAATTAACGGTTATTTTTTTGTTCGGATAGTTTTTTGCACTGTTTTTAATAGCCGAGCGAACTCTTTCTTTTGACTCTTTAATAGCCGTGTCTGGAAGCCCAACGATTTCAAAACTTGGTAAGCCGTTAGATACGTCAACTTCAACGTCAACTAAAAAACCCTTTAATCCGAATAGCGAATAACTTTTAATTTTAGAAAGCATAATTGCACTCCCATAATTTATTACACGAATTATATTTTAACCCAAAAAACTAAAATTGTAAACAGTTTAATAAAAATTTTTCT
>JAZRLL010000076.1:0-1803 GCA_045646745.1 Christensenellaceae bacterium | reverse complement strand
TTTTTATTTGATTTTAAATAATTATGAATTGCTTTTGATAAAATATTTAACCCTTTACCGTGAACAATCCTAATTTCTTCTAAATTATTAATAACTGCCGAGTCTAAAAAATTCTCAACTTCCATTAAGGCTTCATCTACGTTTTTACCTATAACGTTTAACTCAGTTTTGATACTAATAAAACTTTCCGCCCTTTTTACGTTTACAACAATGTTTTGTTTTTTAGAATTTTCGTTAGAAATTAAGAATATATCTGAAATTTTGGGACATATCCTAAGTGAGCCGACTTGTACCCAAATAGAGTTTTTATTTTTGTTTATTTCTAAAATTTCGCCGTTTGAGTTTATTGATTTTACAAAAACTTTATCCCCTACCTTTGCCTTATTTATATCAATATTAGGATAAATATTGCAAACGTTTGAGTCGTCGTTTAAGTTATATTGTTCTTTTTCTATTTTGTTTTTTAATGTTGCCATTTTTACAAGGTCACTTTGAGAATATATTTCCTTGTTAAAAATTTCCTTCATTTCGCTTAATAGTTCTTCGGCAATTTCTAATTTTTCATTTACTTTTTTGCGGGCTTCAAGTTTTGCGTTTAAAGAAAATTTTTGCTTTTCTTTTTCAAAAATCTCTTTATCTTTAACCAAAGTATTATATATCTTAACTTGCTCGTTTTTTAAAAATTCAATTTCATTTAAGGTATTTTCAGCGTTAATTCTAACTTTTTCGGCTTCTATTAAGATTTTATCAAATTTTAATTTATCGTCTCTTAAATAACTTTTTGCCTTTTCGCCTACAATTTTATTCAAACCTAATCTTAACGCAATTTCTATTGCATTTGAACTTCCCGGCATACCAATATTTAATTTGTATTTTGGTTCAAAGGTATCTAAATCAAAAAGCATTGAAGCGTTTTTCACGCTTAAATTATTCATAGCATATTCTTTTAATGCCGAATAATGTGTTGTAATAATGCCGTAACAACCCTTTTCTATTAAATTTTCTAATATCGCTTGTGATAAAGCACTTCCTTCTTCGGGATCTGTACCTGCGCCAATTTCATCAATTAAAACCAAAGTTTTATCATTTGCATTTTCAAGTACGTTAATTATATTTTTTAAATGTGAAGAAAAAGTTGATAAATTTTGCTCTATACTTTGCTCATCACCAATATCACCTTCAATATTTTCAAAAACTGAAATTACGCTACCTTCACTACATGGTATAAATATTCCAGAACTTGCCATACAAGTAAATAATCCAACTAGTTTTAAAGAAACCGTTTTACCGCCCGTATTCGGCCCCGTAATAAGCAAAAATTTATAATCATTTGGAATTGATATATCAATTGGTACAACCTTGTTTTTATCAATTAAAGGGTGCCTTCCATTATAGATATTAAAGTTTTTATTACTATTAATTTTTGGATAAATCCCCTTAACTGAAAATGCGTAATGAGATTTAGCGTAAACGGAATCAATAACCGATAAATAAGTGGAGTTATTTTCTAAATGAGTTGAAATTAAGCCTACCATATTACATAATTCTAATAATATTCTTTCAATTTCGGCTTTTTCGTTTAAAATTTCAGTTTTTAACTCGTTATTGAGTTCTAGAACTTCTTGTGGCTCAATAAAAAAGGTACTGCCAGACGAAGACCTATCGTGGATAAATCCTTTAACGTTTTGAACGTGTTCCGATTTTACGGGAATAACGTATCTTCCACCTCTAATAGAAACAAGGTTTTCTTGTAAATATTTTGAAGAAGATTTTATATAATTATTAAGTTTTTCCCTAATTTTT
>JAZRLL010000075.1:0-20566 GCA_045646745.1 Christensenellaceae bacterium | reverse complement strand
GCGTTCTATAATTGCGATTCATTAACAAGCATAACTATACCAGATAGTGTAGAAAATATAGGAATATTTGCATTTCGTTTTTGTGACTCATTAACCAAAGTGAATATGGGAAAGAATGTAAAAAATATAGGTGGTTTTGCCTTTGCTAATTGTACTGTGTTAACAATGATAAATTTACCGAACAAATTAGAGATTCTAGAAGACAATATTTTCTATGGATGCTTATTATTAGATGATGTGGTAATACCAAATAGTGTAATAGAAATAGAAAGTGCAGCATTTAAAAATTGTAGTTCGTTAACAGATATAATAATACCAGAAAGTGTATCAAAGATAGAGTACGAGGTATTTAAAGGTTGCTATTCGCTCAGAAGTATTAAATTTAAAGACACTTCTACTTGGTATAAAGTTGAGTTTTCTGATTTTGATGGTTTAAATTATAAAACGGGTGGTATACAAATTAACCTAACTAATGAATCAATAAATGCAGGCTATTTTAAATATGATTACAATGATTGTCATTGGTACAAAAAATAAACTAACAAAAAAATTTTAAAAGGTGCAAATTTTTTTGCACCTTTTTTAATTTATAAATAAATTTTCTTCGGAGTCGGTTAGGTATCTTGCCGTGCCTTCTTTTAAATTATCGTCTAATTTAATTCCACCAAAAGATAGCCTTTTTAAATAAATAATTTTATTATTTAAACTGCCGAAAATTCTTTTAATTTCGTGATATTTTCCTTCCGTTAAAATAATTTCGCCTTCCGTTTTAGAAATGCGATTTACCTTGCAAGGTTTAGTTAAATACCCGTCTTTAAGCATTACGCCTTGTTCAATTTTCGTTATATCGGTATCTAAAACTTCGTCAGCCGTTTTATAGTAGTAAACTTTTTCCGTTTGACTTTTTGGCGACAATTTTTTATGTGCCGAAACGCCGTCATCAGTTAAAATAACTAAACCTACGGTGTCTTTATCAAGCCTACCGCAAGGGAATAATCCCTTTCTTTTCATGTTATCAGGTAGTATATCAATAACCGTTTTATGCTGGGTGTCTTCGGTTGCACTAACTACGCCGTTAGGTTTATTAAGCATAATATAAACGAACTTTTTAAAAGTTTGAACTACATCGTTCAAAGTTATCTCGTCTATATCTACGTCTGCTTTTAAAGAAGGGTTTTTAACTATTTCGCCGTTAACTTTTATTAATTTTTTCTTAACGGCTATTTCGCACTCTTTTCGTGACAAAATTGAGTAAGACGAAAAAATCTTATCTATTCTTTGCTTCATTATATTTCCTTCCTGTCAACGAAAGCACGCATAAGGGTAATTTCATCGGCGTATTCAATAAGAGAGCCAATTGGGATTCCGTGAGCAAGCCTTGTGGTTTTAACGTTTAAAGGTTTAAGTAAGTTAGAGATATACATAGCGGTAATTTCGCCGTCGTAATCGGGGTTAGTAGCCATAATAACTTCTTTAACGTTTTCAGTTTTAATTCTTTCAATCAAACTATCAATGCTAATATCCTTAGGACCGATATTGTCGCCTGGTTTTAAAGTTCCGTGTAAAACGTGATAAACTCCGTTATATTCGTGCATTTTTTCCATAGCGATAACGTCTGTCGGCTCTTTAACCACGCAAATAGTTTGGTGAGAACGAGTAGTGCAGATATCGCAAACGTCTTTATCGGTATAGTTGCCACAAATTTTGCAGTAATGAATTTTGTTTTTGCAATCTATTATACTATTAGCAAAATTTTCAGCTTCTTCTTTTGACATATTAATAATTTGATACGCAAAGCGTTGGGCAGTTTTCGTGCCTACGCCTGGAAGTTTAGTTAAATTGTTAATAAGTTTTAAAATTGGTTCATTATAAATATTCATTTTTTAAAATCCCAAAGGCGAATTGCCCATAGGTCCTAATTTATCTTTTGATAGTTCTTCTGCTTTTTGATATCCGTCGTTTATTGCAACGATAATAAGGTCTTCAAGCATTTCAATATCGTCTTTATCAACGTATTCTGGATTTATAGAAATTGAAGTTATAGTTTTTTTGCCGTTCATTACAACTTCAACTGCACCGCTCGCAGCCGAGCCTACAATTTCAGCATCTTCAAGTTCTTCTTGTGCCTTTTGCATTTCTTGTTGCATTTTTTGTGCTTGTTTCATAAGTTGTTGCATTTGGTTTCCGCCACCAAATCCACCAAAACCACCTCTAAATCCTGCCATAATTATATCTCCTTAAAATTAAATGAATTAGTCTAACACTTTAACGGTGTCTTTAAAAAATTTTTCTACTTCACTAACGTTGTCTACGCTTGAAGATTGGTCTTTACTTCTTATTTTTATTTCGTAATCGCCAAACGGTTTTATAAGAGTAGACAAAACGTTTAAATTATCGTCTTTATAAAATAATTGATTTTCCACGTCGTTTTGAACGTTTATATAAAGCACGTTTCCAACTAAATCTGCCGTTAATTCTTGGCAGGCTACCCATAAAATAGTTTTGTCGGGCATAGTTCTTAATTTTCTAACGATGCTTCCCCAAATTTTCTTTCCGCTAACTAAATTATTGTTAGAAGGCTCAACCTTTTCATTATTGACCTTTTCTTCGGTTTTTATAGGGGTCGGGGTTTGTGTTTTTACTTCTGTTATTATTTCTTCATCAATAGGGGAACTAACTTCTTCGTTAACGGGCTCAACAAATTCAGGTATTGGTTCTAAATCTATTTTAGTTTTTTCTTTTATTATAGTTTCCTTTTCTATAATAGGTTTAGAAATTTCTATTTTCACGCCGTTATTTTTAAGATTAGCAAGTTCTTCTTCTAACTTTTTAATTCTTGAAGTTAAGGCGTTTACATCAACGTCTGTTTCAGGTAAAGTTGCCTTTAATAAAGCGCTTTCTAAAACGGCTCTTTGTTGAGTTGAGTATTTAAGCAAGTTTTCAGTTGAAGATAAAATCTCAATAACCCTTAAAATTCTATTTTCGCTTGCAAGAGTGCAAGTTTTTTGTAATAATTCAAGCCTATCGGTTGGCAGGTTTAAAATAGATTGCGGATTTTTACAAGTTTTTACAATCATTAAATCCCTTAAATAATTTATGCAATCTTTAAGTAAAACGCCAAGGCTTTTTCCAAGAGAATAAAGTTCGTTAGTCAAAGTTAAAACTCCACCGATATTGCCATTTAAAATACACGATATAAGTTCGTTAGTTTTAGTATAATCGGTTGCGCCTAAAACCAAAGAAGCGTCTTTATAGGTTAAAGTTCCGTCGTTTAAGCAAAGGCATAAATCTGCGATAGACAATGCGTCTCTCACACTTCCTTCGCCAGCCCTTGCAATTAAGTTAATAGCGTCTTCTTCGTATTTTTTATTAAGTTTATCGTAAATTCCTTTAATTAAAGACGCAATTTCTTGGGTGCTAACGAGCCTAAAATCAAAGCGCATACATCTTGATAAAACGGTTGTTGGAAGTTTATGTGGTTCCGTCGTTGCAAGTACGAAAATAGCGTGTTTAGGCGGTTCTTCCAAAGTTTTCAAAAGTGCGTTAAAAGCTTCTGGGGTGAGCATATGAACTTCGTCAATTATATAAACTTTGTACTTAACGTTAACGGGCGGGTATTGAACGCTTTCTCTAATTTCTCTAACGTTTTCAACTTTATTATTTGACGCTGCGTCCATTTCAATAATATCAATATTATTAGCGTCCATTAAAGATTGACACGCCGAACATTTTAAACAAGGAGCGCCGTCTTTAAAATCAAGACAATTTACCGCTTTTGCAAAAATTTTAGCAAGAGTAGTTTTTCCCGTACCCCTAGCACCGCAAAATAAATAAGCGTGGCCTATTTTGTTTGAATATATTTGATTTGTTAAAGTTTTTACGATAGCGTCTTGACCGATAACTTCGTTGAAGTTAGATGGCCTAAACTTTCTATAAAGTGCCAAATACGACATATTATTCTCCTAAACAGTCGGCTATTTTTCTTCTAATTCTTTGCAAAGCGTTGTCAACCGATTTAATGTTTTTTCCAATTCTGTTTCCGATTTCATTATAACTAAACCCGTCTAAATAAAGGGTTAAAACCAAAATTTCAGTATTTGATAATTTTGAATAAATTTTCTTTTTAAGTTCGTCTTTTAATTCTTTTTCAAGTAAAGTTTCTTCGGGAGTGCTAGAAAAAATCAAATTATTTTTATCTAATTCTTCAAGTGAGTGGCTTTCGTTAAGCGGTTTATTTTTAGTGTTAGAGTATTTTTTGATAGCGGTGTAAACGCTAGTTTTAACGCACAATACGGCGTAATTATAAAAATTCCCCTTTAAACTATCGTAAGTGTTCACCGCCTTACTAAGTCCTAACAAACCTTCTTGAATTAAATCGTCAATATCTCCGCCGAGTAAAAAAAACTGCCTACAATAAGAAGTTATCATACCAAGATATTTTTTACAAAGTTTATCAAAAGCCGAGTTATCTCCCGATTTATAAAGACTAATAAGTTCTTCGTCTTGCATTTTTACCTTCTTTGGCGAACTGCTTCAAAAACGCCTATTCCACAAGCAACTGAAGCGTTAAGCGAGTTTACCTTTCCATACATTGGGATAGACGTAATTACGTCACATTTTTCTTTGGTAAGTCTATTAACACCCGTGTCTTCGCCACCTACTACGATAGCGATTTTACCCGTTAAGTTGGCTTTATAAATATCTTCTCCGCCAATTTCTAAGCCGTAAACCCAAATTCCGCTGTCTTTAATTTTATCTATTGCGTTGTTTATATTAACTACTCTTGAAATTTTTATATGATTTGCGCTTCCTTCTGAAATTCGCATAACCGTTTCGTTAACTTGACAACTACGCCTTTTGCCAATAATAATTCCGTCAACCCCCGCACACTCGCAAACCCTTACGATACTGCCAAGGTTATGTGGGTCTTCAACTCCGTCTAAAACGACTAAAAAGGCATCTTCTTTATCTTTTAAAGAGTTTAAAAGGTCGTCAAAATCTTCGTAAACGTAATCTGAAACGAAGGCGATAAAGCCTTGATGATGGTTGGTTTGAGTTTCTTTATCTAAAATATTTTTTTCAACGAATTGAACTTTTAAACCTTTATCTCTTGCTGATTTTATTAAAGTTCTTGATTGAGCGTCTTTAAGCCCGTTTTGAACTAAAATTTTATCAATAGTTTTGTCCGTTTTTATAAGTTCGTTTACAGCGTTTCTGCCTTCAATTTTCATCGTCAGTCTCCTTAGAGTAATTAAGTAAAAAATTAATTCTTTCTTTATTTCCAATTAAGTACAAGTATCCAATAACCGCTTCAAGCCCCGTCGCTTTATTATAATCTGAAACGGTAGCGTTTTTAGCCCGAGTGCCTTTTTTAGTGTTTCTTGCACGTTTGTAGACGTCCAATTCTTCTTCGTCTAAAAGTGGAAGAATATTATTGACTAATTTTGATTGAGCCGAGGCACACACTTCCATAGAAGTTTTTTTATTCAAATTATCTCCTTTATCGTCCTTTAAAAACACTAACTTTTCTCTAACGAAAAGCGAGTGAACGGCATCGCCGATAAAAGCAAGCGTAATAGGACTTAATTGTTTTGCGGTGTTTTTACTCAAAACGTCTTCTAAATTAAACACGATTTTTCCCTTGAATTTTAATTTGGTATAGTTTATTATAACATAATAATTTATAGTTTACAATTAAAATTAAAAGAAAAACCCTATTTTTGCAAAAATAGGGAAGCGTTAAGAGTGTAAATATTTTAAAATTCCGTTGTATATAGCGGTTGCAAGTTTAGTTTGATAGGTTTTAGTTTGCAAAAGTATTTCTTCTTCATTGTTAGATAAAAACCCGCACTCAACTATAATTGAAGGGCAATTTGAGTTATTTAAGATGTAATAATCCCCTATAAGTTCATCGTAAATTCGCTTTGATTCGGGGAGTAAATTTAAGTAAAATTGCACGTTTTTCGCTAAAATTTTAGACTTTTCATTTTTGTTTGAGTAAAAAACTTGTGCGCCACGTCTATACTCTTTTTGATACTTATTTAAATGTATAGAAACGGCTAAATTCGGCTTATTTTGATTTATAATTTCAACCCGTTTTTTTAAATCTCTAACTTTAAAACCTTCACTAGTGTCGCCGTATAAACCAACGTCGCTTTCTCTCGTCATAATAACGAAAACGCCTATTTTTTCTAACGTTTCTTTTAAAATAAAAGCAATTTCAAGGTTGAGTTCGCTTTCTTTTACTTGCGTTAAAGTTCCCGTACTACCGCCGTCAATTCCGCCGTGTCCAGCGTCTATAACGATTGTAATATTTTTAAATTTTTTAGAACTCTTTTTAGGCGAAAGGTTATTAAAACTAATCAAAAATAGAGGTATTAAAATTAAAGTAAAAAGAATTTTTAATCGTTTTATAAGCATAAAACATTTTATTTGATTTTTATAAAAAATATGCAAAAAATTTAATAGAAAAGCCTTTAAAAAACTCAATTAAATAGATAAACAGTTGACAAATAAAAAAAATATTTCTATAATTAGATAATTATAGGTAAAATTATAAATTAAATTTTAGCCAAGGAGAAAGCAATATGAATATTCCAGAAATATTTGCCGAAAACGTATTTAATGAAAACGCAATGAAAAACTCGTTGCCTGAAAACATCTTTAACTCCTTAAAACAAACGGTAGAAGAAGGTGCAAGGCTTGATATTAACGTTGCTCAAATCGTGGCGGACGCTATGAAAAATTGGGCAATTAGCAAAGGTGCTACTCATTATACGCATTGGTTCCAACCTATGACGGGTATTACCGCTGAAAAACACGAAAGTTTTTTATCGTCTAAAAAGGACGGCAAGGTTATTATGGAATTTAGCGGTAAAGAATTAATTAAGGGTGAGCCTGACGCATCGTCTTTTCCAAATGGTGGAATAAGGGCAACGTTTGAAGCACGTGGCTACACTGCTTGGGACCCTACTTCCTTTGCCTTCGTTAAAGATAAAACTTTATATATTCCAACTGCTTTCTGCTCTTATAGTGGCGAAGCACTTGATAAAAAGACTCCGCTTTTAAGGTCTTGTGAAGCACTTAATAAACAAGCCTTAAAAATTTTAGGCTTGCTTGGAAACACCGAAGTAAAAAGCATTAAAGTTACGGTAGGTGCTGAACAAGAATATTTCTTAATTGATAAAGAAGTCGGCTCAAAAAGAAAGGATATAATTTATACGGGCAGAACTTTGTTCGGAGCAAAACCGCCGAAGGGACAAGAACTTGACGACCATTATTTCGGAGCGATTAAACCAAGAGTTAAAGCCTTTATGGAAGAACTTGATAAAGAACTTTGGAAACTTGGTATTATGGCTAAAACGGAACATAACGAAACTGCGCCAAGTCAACACGAACTTGCACCCGTATTTTCAACCGTTAATATAGCAACCGATAACAACCAACTCACGATGGAACTTATGAAAACCATCGCGGACAAGCATAACCTTATCTGCTTATTAGCCGAAAAACCTTTTGAAGGCGTTAACGGTAGCGGTAAACATAACAACTGGTCAATATGTACCGATACGGGCGTTAATTTACTAGATCCAGGTGAAACTCCAAGTGATAATTTACAATTCTTGCTTTTCCTTTGCGCCGTTATTAAGGGCGTTGACGAGTATCAAGACGTGTTAAGGGCTTCCGTAGCGTCGGCAGGAAACGACCATAGATTAGGTTCAAGCGAAGCACCGCCAGCAATCATTTCCATTTATTTAGGCGATGATTTAGCCGAAGCCTTGCTTGCAATAGAAAACAACAACTCTTATCACATTGATAAGACGTTTATGAAACTCGGAGCAAAGATACTACCAAATCTTCCTAAGGATTCAACGGATAGAAATAGAACTTCTCCGCTTGCCTTTACGGGAAATAAATTTGAGTTTAGAATGCTCGGAGCAAATAGTTCTATTGCAGATTGCAACGTAGTTTTAAACACGATTGTTGCAGAAAGTTTATCTAAATTTGCTAAAATTTTAGAAGAAAGTTACGATATTCCACAAAAAGTTCACGATATCGTTATTGATACTATTAAAACGCATAAGAGAATTGTTTTCAACGGAAACAATTATTCAGGCGAGTGGGTTAAAGAAGCGAAAAAGAGGGGTTTACTTAATTTAAAAACCACTCCTGACGCCATTGATACTTTAATTTCAGAAAAGAATTTAGAGATTTTTGAAAAGCATAAAGTTTTATCAAGAACGGAATCTTTTGCGAGACAAAAGGTTATGTTTGAAACGTATTCAAGAACGGTTAACATTGAAGCGTTAACTATGATAAATATGGCTAAACAACAAATTTATCCTGCAATTAATAACTACCTTGAAAAACTTTTAAAAACTTGTAAGTTGAAAAAAGAAATTTACGGCGACGATTACGCTTCAACCGATATGGAAATTGCAAAGCGTTTAACAGAGTTAAGTTCAAGCTTGTTTATTAAGAGCGAAGAACTTGAAAGTTTAATTAACAAAACTAAAAATTACAAAACTGAAAAAAATCTTGCATTTTTCTTTAAGGACAAAGTTCTTAAATGTATGAAGGAGCTTAGGGCTTATTCCGACGAAGCGGAAAATTTAACTTCCGAAAAATATTGGCCTTTCCCATCTTACGGTCAAATTTTGTTCAGCGTAAAATAAGATACAATTTTAAAAATTTAGGAGATAAAAGTGAAAGTTTACAATTTTTCGGCAGGTCCATCTACTTTGCCAAACGAAGTTTTAAAAGAAGTTCAAAAAGACTTACTCAACTTTAATAATACGGGTATGTCTATTACTGAAATTAGTCATCGTGCAAAACCTTTTATGGCGGTAAACGACGAAGCAAACGCATTACTCAGGGAACTTATGAATATTCCGGAAGATTATTCAGTACTATTCGTTCAAGGCGGAGCGTCTCAACAATTTGCAGCCGTTCCATTAAACTTAATGACTACGGGAAAAGCCGACTATATCGTTACGGGTAATTTCGCAGGAAAAGCACAAGAAGAAGGTATGAAATACGGTGATGCTAAAATAGTTGCATCTTCAAAAGATAAAAACTTTACCTATATTCCAGACCTTGATAAAATTGAATATACGAAAGGTGCAGATTATCTACATATTACTACAAACAATACTATTTTCGGTACGAGATACACTCAACTTCCCAAAGTTGATTGCCCACTCGTAGCAGATATGTCGTCTAATATTTTAAGTGAAGAAGTTGACGTTAAAAAGTTCGGTTTAATTTATGCAGGTGCGCAAAAAAATATTGCTCCTGCGGGCTTAACGATAGTTATCGTTAAAAAAGAACTTTTAGGCAAGCATAAAGATTTTTGCCCAACTATGCTTAGATACGATATTCAAGACAAAAACGATAGTTTATACAACACTCCACCTTGTTTTCCAATGTACGTTGCTATGCTCGTATTCAGATGGCTTAAAAAATTGGGTGGCGTAAAGGAAATGCAAAAAATAAACGAATATAAAGCGGGGCTTTTATACGACTTTATAGATAATTCTTCCTTCTATCAAAACAGCGTAGTTGCAAAAGACCGTTCACTTATGAACGTTCCGTTTGTAACGAAGAGCCAAGAACTTGACGCAAAATTCGTTAAAGAAGCAGGCGAAAACGGAATCGTTTCTATAAAGGGACATCGTTTAGTAGGCGGTATGAGAGCAAGCATATATAACGCTATGCCGATTGAAGGGGTTAAAACTTTAATTGAGTTTATGAAGAAATTTGAATTAGAAAATAAATAAGAAGGTTATTATGAAAAATATTTTAACGTTAAATCCAATAAGCAAACACGTTTTTGACATTTTAAATAAAGATTATAACGTTGGCGACGACGTAAAAAATCCAGACGCTATATTAGTTAGAAGTTTTGATATGCACGACTACGACCTTCCAGATAGCGTACTTGCAATTGCAAGAGCGGGTGCTGGGGTAAACAATATTCCTTGCGAAGAATACGCGAAAAAAGGCGTAGTAGTTTTTAATACTCCGGGCGCTAACGCAAACGCAGTAAGCGAATTAGTTCTTTCTACAATGCTTATAGGTTCAAGAAAACTTCTTTCTGCTATTGATTGGGTAAAAACTTTAAAGGGAAAAGAAGATATCGCTAAACTCGTTGAAAAAGGTAAAAAGCAATTCGTAGGCGGAGAACTTTCGGGCAAAAAACTCGGCGTTATAGGATTAGGCGCAATAGGAGCAAAAGTTGCAAACGCCGCTATTTCTCTGGGTATGGAAGTTTTGGGCTACGACCCATATTTATCAGTTATTAACGCACTTCACTTATCAAGGCATATAGAAATTGCTCAAAACGTTGAAGAAATTTATAAAACTTGTGACTATATTACTATTCACGTTCCTTATATGCAAACCAATAAAGGTATGATTGGAAACGAGCAAATTAAAAAGATGAAAGACGGTGTTATAATCATAAATTGTGCAAGGGGCGAACTCGTAGACAATCAAGCAATTTTAAAATACGTTGAATCTGGTAAAATTTCAAGATACATAACCGATTTCCCAGCCGAAGAATTAATTGGCGTTGAAAACGTTGTTTGTATTCCGCATTTAGGAGCTTCAACCTTGGAAGCCGAAGACAACTGCGCTATAATGGCTTCAAAAGAACTTAAAGATTATATTGAAAACGGAAATATCGTAAACAGTGTAAATTTCCCAACTTGTCAAGCGCCAAGAGGCAGTGAAATAAGGTTAACGATACTTCACGAAAACAAGCAAAACATGATTGCTCAATTCAGTTCAATTTTATCTGAAATCGGCGTAAATATTGAAAACTTTATAAATTCAAGTAAAGGAAGTTTTGCTTATTCTATTATTGATATTCCGCATATTGACGATGAGTCTTTTGAAAAGATGTCTAAAATTGATGGAATTATAAAAATAAGAAAAATTTAATAAAAAACAAACTAAAAGCACGCTAAAAATTAGCGTGCTTTTTAATTTTTAAATTATTCAAACAAATTTAAAGTGGATAAATATCTTTCTCCGTTATCTGCAAAAATAATTACTATATTTTTATTTTTATTTTCTTCCATTTTTGCTAAATTAATTGCGGTGTAAAGATTTGCTCCGCTTGAAATTCCTACTAAAATTCCTTCAAGTTTTCCAAGCGTTTGAGTCGTTTGATAAGCGTCGTCATCACTAACTAAATTAACTTGGTCAATTAAAGCCTTATCTAAAATTGGCGGAATAAAATTTGCTCCAATACCTTGAATTTTGTGGCTACCTGCAACTCCTTTACTAATAAGTGGAGAAGATAATGGTTCAACGCCCACGACTTTAACGTTTTTAATTTGCTCTTTTAAATATTTAGAAGTGCCCGTAATGGTACCGCCCGTACCAATTCCGGCAATAAAAATATCAACGTTTCCATCTAAATCGTTATAAATTTCAGGCCCCGTAGTTTTATAATGAGCGTTAACGTTATTAGGATTTTCAAACTGACCTACGATTATTGCAGATTTATAAGATTTTTGAATTTCTTTACTTAACTCAATTGCTCCTTTCATGCCGTCTTCACTTTTAGACAAGACCAATTCTCCGCCGTACGCCTTTATAAGTTTTTTTCTTTCATCGCTCATATTTTCAGGCATAACTATAATGGTTTTATATCCCCTTGAAGCACCAATAGAGCAAAGACCTATTCCCGTATTTCCAGAAGTTGGCTCAATAATTACGGTGTATTTTGTTAAAAGCCCGCGGTTTTCGTAATCGTCAAGCATTTCTTTTGCTACCCTATCTTTAATAGAGCCCGCTGGGTTTAAAAATTCAAGTTTTGCATAAATTTTAGCCTTTAAAGAAAAGGCTTTTTCAATGTTTTTTAGCCTTAAAATAGGAGTGTTTCCAATAAGGCTATCAACTCCGTTAAAAACTTTCATAAAATTTTTCCTTAAATAAATTATATAAATTATATCATAAAAGTAAAAAAATGCAATAGAAATATCGTATACTTTAATAAATATTTATTAATAGATTGACAAAACCTAACTTTTACTATAAACTTAAATTAAGGAGAATTTTTATGAAAATTATATTACTTAAAGACGTAAAAGGCTTGGGAAAAAAAGGCGAAGTTAAAGAAGTTAGCGATGGATACGCAAGAAATTTTCTTATTAAAAAAGGACTCGGCGAAGAAGCAACTTCAATTAAAATAAATAGTTTAAACATTAAAAAAGGCGCGGAAGAATTTCATCGTCAAGAAGAAATTAAAGCCTTAAAAGAAACGGCAAAGAAAATTGACGGCGAAAGCATTGAACTATTAATTAAATGTGGCGAAAATGGTAAAATATTTGGCTCAATCACGGCAAAAGAAATTGCAGAAAAATTGAGCGAACAATTTTCAATTAGCGTTGACAAAAAGAAAGTTTTACTTAAAGACACTATCAAAAATCTCGGGGAATTTAAAGTTGAAGTAAAGTTTTTGCCAGACGTTATTGCTAAAATAAACGTAGTAATAAAACCTGAATAAACGTAGCCGCAAATTAAATTTTGCGGTTTTACTAATTTTATAAATCAAAATTTATAAATACTTTCATAAAATAATTGTTTGGAGAAAATTATGGGTAATTTTTTTAGAAGAGTATTTGCATTTTTTTTAGGAATGATATTTGCAGTAGTATTACTCGTTGGTGGTACTGCTGGTTTTGGATATTGGGCGTTTAAAAATTTAACGCTTAAAGATGCGGGTGCAGAACAAGAAGGTATAGGCGAATTAAATAATTTAACTATTGAAGAGTGGATTGCACTTTATTCCGAAGCGCAAAAGGACCCTCAATCGTTTACATTAAAAGCACTTGAAGAATATGGTTTTTCTACCGAAGACTTTCTTAGGAGTTTAGGCGTAAAAGTTGAAAATGCAGACGTTGAAGATATTGAAGTATTAAAACAAGTTGCACCTTTAACTTTAATTGAAGGTAGTAGTGAAAATATCCCAATGGCTTTTTTATTTGCACTTATGCCAAAAAACGATGAAGGCGTATATCCGATTTTTTCAAAGTACACAAGGGAAATTTTAAGAAACAAACCGTTATCAATAATAACCGAGATTGACGAGCGTTCTAATAGACCTTTAATTTATGAATATATTTGTGATTTAAGTCTTGGTGCAATTTTTTCTCAAATTTATAAAGAAGAATACGATAAAACTACGGCAACTTACGTATATTCTTCTTCTGAAAGAAGATTTAATATATTTGCAAACGTTAAGTTTGCTATAATAACGGATACGTTTTTAAGTGGTAGAGAATTTAGTTTTTCAAAGGAAGTAAACGGCGGGAAATTAAACGATATTGGCAATATGCTTGCAAAAGACTTTTTAGCGTCAGTTATGTGTGATAGTGAAGAAAGTTATCAACAATTACTCCTTAACTTTAATCTTTTACAAAACACTACCGTGAAAGGACTTTTTAAATACGACGAAGAAAAAGAAAGTTACGTGTTTGATTTAGAACCAATTTTAAACGTATTAAGTATCGGTGCGTTTATGGGATACGTAAAGTGTACGGGTGATGATGCTTGTAACGTAGACCATATAGAAGGAACTAATCACGACAATTTATGGTACGTTGAAAACGGTGAAGGAGTTGTAGACGACGTGTACGTTGGCGAAGGAATAAGTGAAGATATTATGAAAAACTTATTTGAAATAACGCTAACTACTATTATGAACGGCATAGAAGATATAACTTTTTTACTTGAAGGTGTATATCTAGGAAAAGCGTTAGGATATCATGTTTCAGATTCAACTTTGATTATCGGTGATTATTGTAGCGTTGATTGTAATAAACACGAAGAAGACCAAACTCATGAACACAAATACTATTGGGTAAGCGAACAAGGTAATTACGTAGGCGATATGTTTAACTCGCTTTCTAACAACACGTTAGTTAAGTTATTTACCGAAGGCGTTAACATTGACGATATTTTTAGTTCTACGGGTATCGGTGGATTATTAGGATATTACAAATGTACGGGAGACCCTTTAACGTGTACGATTAACCATAAACAAGAAAAACCTTGTGGTAGTGGCGTTTGGTTTGATATAGACGGAAACAGCATTGATTCTTCTGATTTAACCGGCAAAATAATGAGCAAGTTATACGATAAAAAAATTGGAGATTTAACGTCAATTAACGTAAACGAACTTTTAAGCGGTAATTATTTAGGCGACTTAATGGGCTTTGAAAGGGGAGAAAGTTTTGGTTTTTGTCAATTAGGTTGTGAACTTGATAAAGAAGACACTACTCACGAACACAAATTTTATTGGACGGAAAATTCTTCCTACGTTGGTGAAGTTCAAAACGCATTATGTAATATTGACGTAGAAAAGTTATTAAACGGCATAAAAATTTCAATTACGGGCGTATTAGGCGAAACTAAAATTGGTACTTTAATGGACTTTGAATACGTTGACGGAAAGTGGAAAAAACACGATGGAACTCCTGCCGTTGAAGACAATAACGCAGGTAAAATACTAAATAGAGTTTTTTCTAAAACGGTAAACGAGTTATCGGGTGGAGAAATTAGTTCGGGCTTGTTTGACGGTATGAACTTTGGTGATTTTCTAGGTTATACCTATAACGAAGAAACGGAACATTGGGAAAAGAACGGAGTTTACGTAGGTAAATTTTACAACGAAATTTCTAAACTTGAACTTAAAACGGCGATGACTAACGGTATTGATATTGAAAGCATAGTTGATAGTTTAAGTTTGGGCGAAGTTTTAGGCTACGCTTATTGTGACGGAATTTCTCCTAATTGTCAAATTCACGGTGATAAAACTTGCGAAGAAGGTTGGTATAATAACGGAACTAAAATAGTAGGCGACACTACCGTAAACAAAATGATGTTAAATATTTACGGCGACAAATTAAAAGATATAAGAGACGGAAAATTAGAAATTAAGGATATTACGAGTGGCTTATATTTAGGTGAATTATTAAACTACACTAAAAACGAAGATGGGGATTGGCAAGATAAAAACGAAAATAAGTTATCTATTTTAAATGAAAAATTAGCAAACGTATTCATTTCTGATTTAGTTAGCGGAACAGCCGACATTTCGTCAGTTATAGGCGTATTGAAAATAGGCGAAGTTATGAACTACGAGTACGACAACGGCGTTTGGAAGAAAAACGGCGTTGAAATTTCTAAAATTGAAAGCGTATTAGCAGACGAATACTTATCAACCATATTAAACGGCTCGTTAGATATTAAGTCCAAAGTAAACGACTTATACTTAAAAGATTTAATAAACGTTGGCGATAATAAAATATTAAATGCAATAGGCGATACTAAACTTGAAAATTTAGAAACAAAAGTTAACGGATTAACCGTTGGCGAAGTGATAGATACTAATTCTTCACAAATTTTAAAATTATTAGAGAATAAAAACGTTAATAGTTTAGGTTCGGAAATTGATAAACTTAAAATAGGCGATATTTGTGGATATACTTATAACGACCAAGACGGCTTATGGTATAAAAACGGAGCATTAGTTGAAGGTATAAATCAAAAAATTGCAAAATACACTTTAAAGGAAATTTCAGAAAGCGGATTTAATACTTCTGAATTTACTTTAAACGACGTTTTAAAAGACGAAATAAATAAAGAAAAATCAATATTTAACGTTATTTATTTAGGCAACGCTACGGGAAGTGGTTTAGAAGGCAAGTTGGAATATCGAAATAAAGGGGACGTACCTATTAATGAAATTGCTCCAAGAATAACCTACGGCGTTAAAGATTCTACGTGTGGCGTATTAATGAAGTGTGGAATTTTAGAAATTGAAGAAACAAATCAAACTAAATTAACAAAAATATTTATGCTTGAAGATAGAGATAAAGACGGAACTAAAAACACTCAAACCGAAGCCGAAGCACATTGGAAATCTTTAAAAATTACCGAGTTGTTTAATTATTTATTAGGTGAAATTCCAGGTTAAGTAAATTAATTATTTAAAAGGAAAGGACTAACGAAAATTTCGTTAGTCCTTTAAATTTAATAAAAAGTATTAAATTGCTCTTTTAATCTATTAATTATTATCGCAAGCGCTAGCAAGTGCGTTGGTTTTAATAGTTTCTTCTCTTGATAATCCGTAATAGAAAACGGCGAGAGTGTCTGGTCCACTATGCGAGCCTATTGCCGCGTCAATATAGTTAAAAACAAAATCTTTAACGGGAACTCTTTGCTTAATTAAAAGTGCTAAAAATTCAGCGTCTTCAATGCAATCTCCGTGAGAAATAAATATCGTTTGCTCTTCTGGGTTTATAATTGTTTTTGCAACTTTATCTGCAATAGAAAGTATTGAACGTTTTCTTCCAATAACCTTGTTAAAAGCAACTAATTTACCCGTATTATTTACGTACATAACGGGTTTAATATCAATAGCGTTGCCAACGAGCATACTCACTTTACTAATTCTGCCACCTCTTGCAAGATAAGTTAAACTTTTTACCGTAAACAAACTGTTTAAATTAAGCCTTGTGTCTATTGCGTTTTGATAAACTTCTTCAATAGTAGCACCTTTTTCCTTTAATAAACAAGCCGTGTAAATGGTAAGGCCTTCACCAAGCGAGGCGTTTAAAGTGTCAAGTACAAGTATTTTTCTGTCCTTATATGTTTCTTCAAGAGCGGTTGCAGCGTTTTTAGCGCAAGTATAAGTTGCTGAAAGTCCGGAAGATAAAGAAAAATATAAAACGTCTTTACCATCATCTAAAACTTTTTTAAAAACGTTAGTAAAAGTTTCTTCGTTAGCACAAGAAGTTTTAAAAACGTACTTTTCTCTCATTTTTTGATAAAAGTCTTTATGTCCTTCTTCACCAGATTCTATGCTTGGAATATATTCCTTACCATCTTGGTCAATATAACTTAAAGGTACTATCAAAATATTATATCTATCAATTATTTCTTTTGTTAAGCCTGAGGCTGAATCCGTTATAATTTTAAAACTCATGAACAAATTTCTCCTTAAAAAAGTTTGTAATATGATTATATCCTAATTTAAAAAATTAAGCACTGAAAAGAACTATAACCTTGAAATCCTATTCGTAGAGTTTTAAAAATGTACTCTACTAACGGGAGATAAGGGTATTTTATATAGATATATAAGGATTAATAGTTCATATCTCAAATTAAAGTTAAAAATTATTTTAAAGGGAAAAAAGAAATATCCACAAACGAAAGTTCATGGATATTTTTTAATTGCTTTCTTAAAAATAGGATATTAAGTCTATAATACTTATTTAAGTTAGCCATATTTAGTTCAATACGATAAATTATAAATCGTCTGCGTCTTGAATAGGTTTTTCATAGGGATTATCCGCTGAACAGCCCGTATAACTACCCAAAACGTCAAAACCAGACTTAAAAGTTCTATTTTTTAAATTATTTACAACTTTTTGTCGTGCTTGAACTCTTTTTTGAAGTTGCTTTTGAGTTTTTTGCATTATTTTTATCCTTTCTCATATTTCCCTCCACGATTAAAGTGTGGGCAGTAATTAAAAAACTATACATATTCCGACATTTTTTTTATTTGAAATTAGAATAAATATAGAAAAAAAAGAATAAAGATATACTATCAATTAAAAGGGAGATTTTTTATGAGTGATAGCGAATATTGTAAAATGTTAGAAATGCCTATAAATACTTGCGACGTAATTATAAAACCAAACAGGCATAAAAGAAAGGCGGTTGTTAAAGAAGTTATTGAAAAGGTTAACGAAGAAAATTTGAGTGATAACAAAAAGGTAAAAAAGCCAAAGAACAGGTTTTTTAAATTTTTAAAAGACAAGTTTGTAAAAGAAAAAATCGTTAAAGAAAAGAAGCCGAAAGTTAAGAAGGCTAAAATTCAAAAAGAAAAAAACGAAGAAAGCGTAGGTAATAGAAAGTTTGATATAGTTTCAGTTCAAATAACTGCAATATTCGTTTTAGTGGTTGCAATTTTATTAACTAATATTTTTTGGGAAGATAGCGGAATGAATAACCTAATTCGCAGTGTTTTTAAGGGTGGTGAAGTTGAAAATAATTTAGAATACACTGCTTTTAGTGCAAGCGCGCCTTCTAAAAATCAATTAGTATCCGTTAGCAACGGAGTTATGACTATTAATAGCGGAAGTGCCTATTCTCCTTGCGACGGTCAAGTTGAAAGCGTTTCACAAGAAGGGGACGTTTTCGTTATGACGGTTAGACATAGTTCTTCGTTCACGTCAGTTTTTTCAGGACTTGAATTTTGCTACGTAGAAGTAGGGGATAACGTTTATTCAAGTATTCCGCTTGGGTATTCTTCATCGCCGATTAAAGTGAGTATGTACGACGATAATTTACTATTAACCAATTATAATATTACGGGCGATAATATAGTATGGCTCAATTAAAAATAAGAGTGCACCCATTATTTTGGGCATTTGGAATATACTTTGCTTTAACGGGCAAAGTATTTTCTTTTTTAGTTTTTACCTTTTCGGCAATAATTCACGAATTAGGCCATTATTTTGCGTCTTCAAAACTTGGATATAAACTAAATAAAATTACTTTAATGCCTTACGGGGCTTTGCTATCTGGCGACATTGACGGAATAAAGTACAAAGACGAGTGTAAAATAGCCATTTCAGGTCCGCTTACAAATTTATGTATAGCCTTTTTTTTCGTTGCAACGTGGTGGTTCGTTCCAGACGTTTATCCGTATACCGAACTTATCGTTTTAGCAAATTTTTCATTGGCAATAATTAATCTTTTACCCTGCTATCCACTTGACGGCGGAAGGTTTTTATATGCAACGCTACGCTTATTTGCAAGTAAAAAAATTGCTCAATTTATTTCAAGGGGAATAAGCGTTTTAGCGTCTATTTCATTACTAATTTTATTTATATTATCTCTTAAAACAGTCGTTAATTTAACTTTGCTTTTCTTTTCACTTTTTATGCTCGTAGGTGCAATTTCAAAAAGCAAAGAAAATGATTTTGTAAGGATATATTCAACAATAAATTTTGATAACGTTAAAGAACCTAAAATAGTTAGAAGAATTATATTAAGTGGAGATACGACTATAAAATCACTATATAATATAATAGATTACAACTACTATTACGAAATTATCGTTAAATTAGAAAACAATCAAACCCGCTTAATAAAAGGCGAAAACTTATCTAAACTTTTAACCGAAAACGTTATTTATAATAAAATTAAAGATTGCGTATAATTCGGTTAAGAAATATAGAAGCATAATAATATCCCCACGATTGTCGTGGGGATAGTTTTTATTAAAATTATTTTCCTTTAATTCTGCCCGTTTCGGTGTTGTCAACCGTTCTATCGTGAAAGGCCTTATCTGGGTGTGGACTTTCTTCATATCTTAAATCTTTTCCGTATTTTTTAATATATTTTTCAATAACTTTATGAGAAGGCGAGTTTTCTCCCTTTCTAACAACTTCTTTTTGATATTTTTCAAAAGTGTTATTGTTTTTTAATGAAGATAAGTCAAAATAATCTTCTTTTTGAGTAGTTATTCTTATAGTTTTTAAAATTTCTCTTATATATTTTTTATTTTCTTTAAAAGATAAAAGTTGTGGGAATTTTGGCGTGGTTATAACTTCAAAATAGTCTTTACCTTCGTACTTATAAAGTAAATTTGCTATTTTTTTAAGATGCATAAGTTCATCGTTAAAATGACTTTCCCAAACGTCTTTTAAGTTTTTATCAGTTTCGTCTTGCATACAAGAATAATATAAATAACACTCCGTATATTCGTGCATTAACGCACATTCAAGCCAAGTGGTATTAGGGTCTTTTAGACTCTCGTAGCCGGAAACGTGTTGTTCTTCAATCATAGCAACTTCACCGAATAATTTTCTACCGTAATCGTTATGATAAAAACATCCTACGTTCATATAATAGTTCATTGTTTGTTGCTCGGCGGCGGTTATAATTGAAACGTTAAGTTTAGTTATAGGGTCGGCTAGGCAAAAATTAACGGGTTTTCTGATATCGTCAAACGGGTGTCTATGCTCGGCAACCGTTGGTCTTCCAGGCATAATTTCGGTATAATGACCTATTAATTCTTTATAATTTTGCTTTTCGTCCATCTCTAAAAGGTCTGTAAATCTATAAAGGTGGTCAAAGTCTTCAAGTAAGGCAAAGTCAAGTTGATTTTTAACGGATAAGTCCTTTTCTCTTTGCGCTAAAATTGCAGTTAAATCTACGGCTAACTGCTCGTAACTAAGCGTAGTTTCTAAAATGCTTTCGTTAATAGGTTTTAAAGAAGAAATTCTTTTTTGTTGTTGCTGTTCGCTTCTTCTAATTTCGGCAAGTTCCCTTCTTAATTCGTTGTTTGAAACGTGCCTTGCAAATTGGTGATAAAACCAAACGGATTCAAACTCGGTGCCGTTCAGTAAAATAACTCTCGTTTTAGAGTATGGCGAAAGAGCGTATTTATCGTAAGGTTTTAACGCTAGGTTTTTTAATTGATAGTAATTAATTTTGTTTAAATTTTTGTAATTTTCAAATGGATTCATATAATAAG
>JAZRLL010000074.1:0-14067 GCA_045646745.1 Christensenellaceae bacterium | reverse complement strand
ATTATCTTTTTTATGGGATTTATGTTTAGGAGGAGTAGTTGGAGCAATTGCAGGAGTTACAGCAATTAACTTAAAAAAATAGAAAAATTGTATTTTTTGGCGGTTAACCGCCTTTTTTTATTTTTTATTGCAAAAAAAATTACGTACTTTCAAAAAAAACATTAAAACTTATTGACTTAAACGGCTTTAAATATTATAATAAATAAGTATATAAGTATTTATAAGGGAAAATGTTTATATTTACCTTAAACGCTAAAATTTGGAGGCAATATGAGTAAAAGAAAATCTGGTATAATACTATTTTTTATCGTTTTATTCACGACTGCACTAACTATTTTAAACTTCGTGTCTTTCCCACTTCCTAAATTTATTGCAAACGGAACGAAAGACTATAATTCTATTGGAAGTTTAATAAGGTTGGGCATTGACCTTAAAGGTGGTTATTATACCGTTTTAACACCTAAACCTGCCGAGGGCGAAGAACAAAACGTTACTGACGATTTGTTTGATAGTGCCGTTGATATTTTAAGGGCTCGTCTTGATAATAACGGCTATACCGAAGCAACTATTACTATTCAAGGTATAGGTGCAAATAGAGAAATTAGAGTTGAAATTCCAGAAGTAGAAGATGCTGATAAAGTTATGGGAATAGTTGCGTCAGCAGGCGAACTTACTTTTGAAGACGAATCTGGAACAGTTTATTTAACGGGTTCTGACATCAAAAAAAGTCAAGCAGGCTACGATGAAAACGGTCAGCCACTCGTATTATTAGAGTTTACTGCGGAAGGAACTGCAAAATTTGCAAACGCTACGCAAAAACTTACGGGTAGTGCTTTATATATTAAACTTGATGGAGAAACAGTTTCTAGTCCTACCGTTAACGAACAAATTTCAAGTTCTTCTGCACAAATAACGGGTATTGAAAGTTATGCTCAAGCAGAGTCAATTGCAGCGGTTATTAATGCAGGAAAGTTGCCACTTGATTTTGAAGTTCAAGAATCAAACAGAATTAGTGCAACGCTTGGCGAATTTGCCTTACTTGGCAGTATTATAGCGGGCGCTATCGGTTTAATGATTATTTTTGCAATTTTAATCATTAAGTATCGTGGGTTAGGACTTGCCGCGTCATTAGCGTTATTAATTTACTCGGATTTAATGATTGTTCTTCTTGCAATTATACCTTGGGTACAACTTACTTTACCTGGTATTGCAGGTATAATTTTATCAATAGGTATGGCGGTTGACGCAAACGTTATTATCTTTGAAAGAATTAAAGACGAATATAAATCTGGTAAAACGGTTGTTTCTGCAATAAAGGCAGGCTTTAAAAGAGCGTTTGTAACTATTTTTGATAGTAATATTACTACGATTTTGTGTGCTATCGTTCTTTGGATTTTATGTCCAGGCTCAATAAAAGGTTTTGCAATCACGTTATTTATAGGTATTGTCCTTTCAATGATTACGTCAATTATAATTACAAGAGGATTAATTAAACTTATTAACGTTTTCCCAAAAAACAAGGCTAAATTTAACAACTTAAAAAGGGAGGCTTTGAACGATGAACAAATTTAAAGATTTTAAAATTGTTAAAAATTTCAAAATTTTCGGTCCTGTCTCACTTGCAATGATTCTTATTGGCGTAATTTTATTTGTTACGATTGGGTTGAACGTTGGTTTGGATTTTGCTGGCGGTGCTAAACTTGAAGTTAATTTAGGAAATACCGCTTTGACCGAAGAAATGCGTGATAAAACTGAAAGCGAAATTAAAAAGATTATCAATAATGAAAAGTTTGATATATCTTCTATTCGTTTCGGTGGCGACGATAAAAACATTATTGAAATTGGCTTAAATTATAAATACGACGGCAAAAAAATTGATAGTTCTAATATTCAATCTCAACAAGATTTCTTAAACAAAATTAACGGAACGAAAGAAGGCGAGTTCAAAGACGGATTATGTTCAACGATTGAAGAAGCATTAATTAATTTAAATCCAGATTTTGAAGATGAAGTTGAGGCGACTGCAAGAATAGTTGGTGGCTCAACGGCGTTAAAACTATTAAAAAATGCAATTTGGGCAGTTTTAGCCGCTATTCTAGTAATGCTTATCTATATCATGATTAGGTTTACGTTGTCTTTTGGTTTAGCATCAATTTTAGCGCTTATTCACGACGTTTTAATTATGTTTACACTTATGGCAATATTTAGAATTCCTGTTAATACTACTATTATTGCCGCTGCAATAACTATTATAGGTTATTCTATTAACGCAACAATCGTTATTTTTGATAAAATTAGGGAACTTAAAAAACTTGAATCAATGAAAGGCGTATCGGACGAAGAAATTGCAGATTTAGCTATTAAAGCAACGTTAGGAAGAACTATTTTAACAACTTTAACAACGTTTGCAACGATATTAGTTTTAACAATCGTATGCTGGGTAATGGGAATTTCTGCAATGAACGAATTTGCTTTACCAATTATATTTGGTCTTATTGCAGGTACGTATTCATCTATTTTCTTAGCATCATCTTTTTGGGTATATATATCAAAACTCGGCAAACGCATAAAAGCACGTGCAAGGTCAAAAAAAGCGAAAAAGGTTTAAAAATCAACTTTTTGTGGACGGGTATTTACCCGTCCACAATTCTATTATAATATTATCTTATGAAAATTTTAAAAAATGAACACACTAATGAACAACTTAATATTATAAAAGATTTAAGCGAGAAATGTAAAATTTTGCCTACTACTGCAACGATTTTGTTTGATAGGGGTTATGATTCCGTTCAAAAAATTAGTCGTTTTTTAAATCCAAGCAAACAAAACTTTTATTCGCCTTTTGATTTTGATGGTGTAAGTGATGCGGTAAAAAGAATTTCAAAAGCAAAAGAAAACAACGAAATTGTTGTGGTGTTCGGCGATTATGATGCGGACGGAATTTGTGCAACTACCTTACTTTTAAAAACTTTAAAGATTTTTGGAATTACTGCTTATCCCGTTATTCCTGAAAGGGAAGACGGCTACGGATTATCAGTTAAAATGATTGATAAGTTAGTTGAAGAATATCTTCCCGATTTAGTTATAACCGTTGACTGTGGTATCGGTTCGGTAAGCGAAGTTGAATATTTAAAAGATTTAGGGGTAGACGTTATTATTACAGACCACCACGAATTACCTAAAATTTTACCTGATTGTACAATTATCAACTGCAAAAAAGGTTATAAATTTGACGGATTGTGTGGTACGGGTGTTGCGTATAAACTTGCTAGTGCATTAATCGGGAATAAAGCGGACAAATTTTTAGATTTAGTTGCTTTGGCAACGGTTGCTGATAGTATGCCGTTAATTTCTGAAAATCGTGATTTAGTTTTTGAAGGCTTAAACGTTATTAAAAACGGAAGTTCAAACACTCCCATTAACTTATTGTTATCTTTATCAGGAACAAAGGAACTAACTTCACAATCTCTTGCTTTTTCGGTTGCTCCAAGAGTAAATGCGTCTGGTAGAATGGGTGATGCTTTTTCCGCCTTGCAATTTTTTAATTGCGAAGATTTAAACGATTCAATAAAATTAGCAAATAAATTAATTGAGTATAATATAGAAAGGCAAGGAGAGTGTGAAAAACTATATTTAGATGTAAAAGAAAGATTAAAAGTTGAAGGTAATTACGGTAAAATTATCATATTAAAAAACGATGATTGGAAAAACGGCTTATTAGGTATAGTTAGTGCTAAAATTTGTGAAGAATATTCAATGCCGACTATTTTGTTTAGCAAGAATAATGGCGTTTTACACGGCTCTGCAAGGGCTTTTGGTAGTATTAATATTTTTGATGCAATTTCTAATTGTAGTAAAAATTTAATAGATTTTGGAGGCCACGCACAGGCGGCTGGTATTACTATAAATGAAGAATTTTTAGAAGATTTTGCAAGAGAGATAAACGATTATATTTCTAAAAATTATACATATAAAGATTTTGAAAAGGTTATTTTAATTGATGCTGAACTTAATCAAAAATGTACTTTAAGATTAGTTAAAGAAACTTTAAAATTTGAGCCTTGTGGTATAGGGAACAAAAAGCCTTTGTTTAAAAGTGATTTTAACTCGCTTAGGGCATATCCTATGAAGGAAGGCTCACAGCATCTAACTATTTCAACTGAAAATTTAGATTTCGTGTATTTTAACGGTTTAAATTATTTAAGTGATTTGGGTTCAGACCTTTCTAAAACTTTAATTTACGAGTTGAATTATTCTTTATTTAAAGGAAAGGAATACTTTAAAGGAAACGTAAAAAACCTTATTTTATCTAACAATTTAGGTAATAAGTCAATTCTTAACTCTTTTAGAAATTATTTTAAAAATTTATTTAGTTTAAACGGAAATAATTACGAAACTTTATCAACCTTTGCTATTCAAAATATAATCAACGAATTAAAACCTAACGGGTTTGGAACGGCCTTAATCGTTCAAAATCCAGAAAATTTAAAGTATTATAGCGGATTAGATACTTTTGAATATTCTTTATTTTCGCCTAAATTTAAAAACAATTTAAACACGATAATTTTAGGCTGTGATTTATCAAAATTACAGGGTTATGAAAGGGTTATTTTTCTAGATAAACCGATTAATAGTTTAGGCTTTAATAATATAAAAACGATAATAAATGATGAAATTGAAAGTGTAAATTTAAGCAGAATTAGTTTAGATAGAGAACTATTAATTTCAATTTATAAATCTATCGTAAATGGAATTAATTTAATGAAAAACACCCCTGAAAGTATATATTTTGATGGTTTGAGTGCTGTTAGTTTTGAAGAATTTGCATTTGCTTTTGAAGTGTTTTGCGAGTTGAATATATTTGAAATTGATAACTGCGTTAAATTTAATAAAGGGGTTAAAAACGACCTTGAAAACTCATTAATATACAAAAGGTTAAAAGAAATTTTGGAGATTTAATTATGACAAAGCATATATTATTGCTTGAAAAAATTAATAAAACTTATTTGCAAAGTGAAAGTGAATTTCTAAAAAAAGTTTATAAGTTTGCAAAAGAGGCGCATAAAAATCAAAAAAGGGCGTCGGGTGAAGATTATTTCACTCATCCTTGCGCCGTTGCGGAAATTTTGATTGGTTTAAACATGGACGCAAACACTATTGCAGCAGCGCTTTTGCACGACGTTTTAGAAGATACACCCGTTAGTAGTTACGATATTGAAAAAGAGTTTGGAAAAGAAATTTTAACCTTGGTTGAAGGCGTTACAAAACTTGATAAAATTGAATTTAAGTCAAAAGAAGAAGAACAAGCGGAAAATTTCAAAAAAATATTCGTTTCTATGGCAAAAGATATAAGGGTAATTATTATTAAACTTGCCGATAGACTTCACAATATGCGTTCGCTTAATTTCTTATCTCACGAAAGACAACTAAAAATTGCAAACGAAACGTTAGAAATTTTTGCTCCACTTGCAGGAAGACTTGGTATTTCTAATATTAAATGCGAACTTGAAGATTTATGTTTGAAATACATTGACCCTGAAATGTACGAATATTTAATCGTTAATATTAATTTAAAAATTGATGAAAGACAGGCGTTTGTTGAAAAAGTTGTTCGCGAATTAAAAGAAATTTTAAACGAAAGCAATATAAAAGGCGAAGTTTTCGGTAGGCCAAAGCATTTTTTTAGTATTTATAAAAAAATGAAAAATAAGGGCAAAACGCTTGACCAAATTTTTGATTTAACTGCGGTTAGAGTACTTGTTAATTCAGTTGACGAGTGTTATGAGTTTTTAGGTAAAATTCATAAGCGTTGGAGTCCTATGCCGGGTAGGATTAAAGATTATATCGCTATGCCAAAGGAAAACATGTACCAAAGTTTGCATACTACCGTAGTTACTACTTTTGGTAAAATTTTTGAAATCCAAATTAGAACGTACGATATGAACAAGACCGCAGAATTTGGTATCGCTGCTCATTGGAAATATAAAGAAAACAAAGAAAGTGAAGACTCGTTTGAAAAAAGACTTGCTTGGATAAGAGAAGTTATGGAGTGGCAAGGCGGACTTAAAGACAGTAAAGAGTTTTTAGAGTCAATAAAAGACGATATTTATAATTCTGAACTTTTAGTATTTACTCCAAAAGGAAAGGTTATAAGTTTAATTAAAGGTAGTACCGCAATAGATTTTGCCTATAAAATTCACACTGAAATTGGAAATAAATGTACGGGTGCTTTAATTAACGGTAAAATTATGCCAATTTCAACTGAATTGCAAGTTGGCGACGTAGTTGAAGTTTTAACTTCTCAAAATAGTAAAGGACCTTCGTGGGATTGGTTAAAATTCGTTAAAACGAATTGTGCAAAGGCTAAAATAAAGGCGTTTTATAAGAAAGAAAGAGCGGAAGAAAATGCTAAAATCGGCAAGCAAATGCTTGAAAACGAAGCAAAAATTAAGGGCTATCAACTTGGCGAATTGTTAACGACTCAATCTTTTGAAAAAATTAGTAGCAAAATGTCTTTTTCTAACTATGACGAAATGTATATTGCCGTTGGTTGTGGTGCTGTAAGCGTTAATCAAGTTTTACTTAAACTTATTGATTTTCATAAAAAGGAAATTCAACCAAAGGCTATTCATTACGCAACTAGCATAGCGTCAAAAGTGGTTCACTCTTCTGGCGACGTAGTCATAAAAGGCGTTGACGGGCTTTTAATTAGATTTGCTAGATGTTGTAATCCCGTACCAGGCGATAAAATCGTTGGATTCGTTTCTCGTGGTAGGGGTGTTGTAGTTCATTGTGAAGATTGTCCTAACGTAAAAAACGAAGATAAAGCAAGGCTTTTAGAAGCGTCTTGGACGGGTAAAAAGGGCGAAGAAGGCTATTCCGCCGGGCTTAGAATTACCGCTATTGAAAACGCTATTATTTTACCGTTAATTGCAAATTGTTGTAGTAAATTCAATTTGTTTATTTTAGCAATCAACGGCAGAATAGACAATAAAAATCACATTAGCATAATAGATATTACTTTAAAAATTAATAAGAAAGAAGACGTTGATAATTTTATTAAGGCAATCAAACAAGATAAGGCGATTATTGACGTGTTTAGGAATAAAAATTAATGAAAATTTTAACCTATCAATTAGGTCCGTTATCAACGAATTGTCACGTTGTTATAAACGATAAAAATGAAGCGGTTTGCTTTGATATTGGCGGGGATAGCGGATACTTAAAATTAAAAGAAATACAAGATAATTTTATTGTTAAAGCCGTTTTTTTAACTCACGGACATTTTGACCATATTTTAGGTGTTTCCGATTTTTGCAAGGGTAATATTCCCGTTTATATCGGCGAAAACGAAAGTGATTTTATAAGCGATAGTTCGTTAAATTTATCAAAAACGTTTGGCGAAAATTGTAAAGGTTTTAATTTCAATAAATTAAAGGACGGCGAAATAGTTAATATTTGCAATTTTAAAGTTGAAGTTATTAATACGCCGGGGCATACCAAAGGCAGTGTTTCTTATAAGATTGACAATAATATCTTTTGTGGCGACCTTTTGTTCAAAGATAGTTTTGGTAGAATAGATTTTCCAACGGGGAACGCAAAAGAACTCATAAAGTCCGCTAAATTTATTTTAAGTATGAGTGGGTGTACCCTTTATTCAGGGCACGGAGAGAATACCACGACTGATGAAGAAAAAGAATCAAATCCGATAAATTATTATGATTAAAACTAACAGATTAGATTACAAAAAGGATTTAGAAGAAGTAATTTATTCTTTTTGTAACGGCGAAAATTTAGAAATTTTACACGAAGAATCAAACGATGGCGAAAATTTTTTAGACGTTTTTAAAATGGATAATCAAGAATACGTTTTTAAAAATCAAAAAAAGTGTAAAGATAATCTTGAACTGCTTCGCTACGAAAAAAGATTTTCAAAATTAGGGCTTTATCGTATTTTGTCAAAAAAATTTGGCTATAATAACGAGTGGGGAGCATTAACGGGCATAAGACCTATAAAAATGGCGTTTTCTTTGAACGAAGATTTTGAAAAAGAATTTAAAGAAGTGTTTTTAGTTTCCGATAAAAAGATTGAAGTCGTTAAAAATATTTTAAAAATTCAAAAGCCATTACTTGATTACAAAGGCGAATATTGTGATTTTTTCATAAGTGTTCCGTTTTGTCCGTCAAGGTGCAGTTATTGTTCCTTTATTTCACAAGAAATAAAAAAATGTAGTAGCGTTTCCAATTACGTGGACGCACTAGTTAAAGAAATTGAAGACGCAGTGTTGTATTCTAAAAATTGTAGAAGCGTTTATATAGGCGGTGGCACTCCCGTTTGTTTAGAATTAGGCGACCTTGAAAAAATTTTAAAATCGGTTAGTCCAATTATAAATAATGGTGTTGAATTTACCGTAGAAGCGGGTAGACCAGACGAAATAACAAAGGAAAAATTAGAACTTTTAAAAAAATATAAGGTAAATAGGATTTGCGTTAATCCGCAAACTTTTTCAAACGAAACTTTAAAACTTATTGGTAGAAAACACACGGCAGAAAGTATAATTGAAAAGTACGAGTTAGTTAAAAAATACGATTTTATCGTGAATATGGACTTAATTGCGGGACTTTTTAACGAAAGTTTTGAAGATTTTAAAAATTCACTTGATAAAGTGATAAGTTTAAACCCTGAAAATATTACCGTTCATACCTTATGTTTAAAAAGGGGAGCAACTATAAGGGATAAATTTAAAAGGCTAGAAGTTAGTGAAATTTCAAAAATGATTGATTATTCATACGAAATTTTATCAAAAAACGGATATTTCCCTTATTACTTATATAGGCAAAAATATTCTGCTGAAAACTTGGAAAACGTTGGTTTTAGTAAACAAGGAACAGAATGTATTTATAATATTGACGTTATGGAAGAATATTCAAACAACGTTGCTTGTGGTGCAAACGCAGTATCTAAAAGGGTGTTTTTAGACGAAAATAGGCTGGAAAGGCTTGGTTCACCCAAGGATATTTCAACTTATATTAGTAAAATTGACAAAATTATTGAGTCAAAACGCAAACTTTTTAGTTAAAAGCATAAAAAACGTTTGTGTTTTATTAAAATATATGTTAATATATTAATGTACTTTTTGCTTAGTGTTGCGAATACTCAACGCTACGCTCGGTTAAAAGCAAATATTTCCAATGGAGGATAAATAAAATGGAAAAAGAAATTAAAAATCAAATTATTGAAACTTACAAAACTCACGAAGGCGACACTGGTTCTGCCGAAGTACAAATTGCTCTTTTAACAGAGAGAATCAATCACTTAAACGAGCATCTTAAACTTAACCACAACGATAACCATTCAAGACGTGGTCTTATGAAAATGGTTGGTCGTAGAAAAGGCTTACTTGACTATCTTAAAAATAAAGATATTGAAGGATACAGAGCGCTCATTGCTAAACTTGGTCTTAGAAAATAAGTATAAATTGGGGTGTATTAAAAGTACTCCCCATTTTTCAATTAATTAAATAGTAATTTCGTTCCTAATAACAAGCGATTTTAGGACATTTATAGAGTATAAAAGGAGAAAATTATGTTAGAAAATTTTAAGGTTTTTACAACGGAAATTGGCGGTAGAGAAGTCAAAGTTGAAGTTGGCAAATACGCTCAACAAGCAAACGGCTCTTGTATCGTTAGATGTGGTGAAACCGTGGTAATGGTTAACGTTACTATGGCTCCAACCGCAAGAGAAGGTATGGACTTTTTTCCTTTAAGCGTAGACTATGAAGAAAAAATGTACGCAGTAGGTAAAATTCCAGGCGGATTTAAGAAAAGAGAAGGTAGGGCAAGTGATAAGGCTATTTTAACTTCAAGGTTAATTGATAGACCAATAAGACCACTTTTCCCAAAGGGAATATTCAACGACGTAACTGTTATAGCGACTGCTCTTTCAGTTGACACTAATATTAGCCCAGAACCACTTGCTATGTTAGGTAGTTCTATTGCACTTTCAATTTCAGATATTCCTTGGCAAGGCCCAACAGGTTCAGTTTTAGTTGGTATGATTGACGGCAATTACGTTATTAATCCAGACGTTGAAGGTAGAGAAAAATCAGACCTTTCACTTTATCTTTCTGGTACGAAAGACGCAATCATGATGGTTGAAGCCGGTGCAAAAGAAATTGAAGACGAACAAATGATTAAAGCAATTTTATTTGGTCACGAAGAAATCAAAAAACAATGTGCTTTTATTGAAGAAATCGTTAAACAATGTGGCAAAACTAAAATTGAAATGGATTTATACCATATTCCTGAAAACGTTGATAACGCAGTTAGAGAATACGCAAGCGAAAAACTTGATTATGCATTAGACACTTTTGATAGAGAAGTTCGCCAAGAAAGACAAGACGAAGTTGAAAGGGATTGTTTAGAACATTTTGCTGAAATTTTTCCTGATATGGAAAGAGAAATTAAAGATTCTCTTTACTATATAACGAAAGAAAAAGTTAGAGCAAAAATTACTAATAACGAAGTTAGACCAGATGGAAGAAAATTAACTGAAATTAGACCTATTTGGTGTGAACACGGCATTTTACCAAGAGTTCACGGCTCAGGCGTATTTACTCGTGGACAAACCCAAGTGTTAACTACTTGTACTTTGGGAACTATTTCAGAAGTTCAAAAACTTGAAGGCTTAGACGAAGAAGTTGCAAAAAGATATATGCACCACTACAATATGCCAGGCTACGCTTCTGGTGAAGCAAAGGCTTTAAAGAGCCCTGGTAGAAGGGAAATTGGACACGGTGCTCTTGCTGAAAGAGCGTTAGAACCCGTTATTCCAAGTGAAGAAGAATTTCCTTATGCTATAAGACTCGTTTCAGAAGTTTTATCTTCAAACGGCTCAACTTCACAAGGTTCTGTTTGTGGTTCTACTATGGCGTTAATGGATGCCGGTGTTCCTATTAAAAGACCTGTTGCAGGTATTGCTATGGGACTTATTAAAGATACTGAAAGTGGAAAAGTTTCAGTTATGTCAGATATTCAAGGGTTGGAAGATTTCCTTGGCGATATGGACTTTAAAGTTGCAGGAACAACCAAAGGTATAACTGCAATTCAAATGGATATTAAAATCAAAGGAATTAACGAAGAAATTTTAAGAAAGGCAATTTCTCAAGCAAACGAAGGAAGACAACATATTTTAAATAAAATGCTTGAATGTATTCCTAGCGTTAATAAAGAACTTTCTAAATACGCTCCAAAGATTATAACCTTTGAAATCAATCCAGAAAAGATTAAGGACGTTATCGGCTCTGGTGGAAAAACGATTAATAAAATTATTGATGAAACGGGCGTTAAAATTGATATTAACGATGATGGCAAGGTGTTTATTGCAACTTACGACGAAACCGTTGAAAGAGCAAATCAAGCAAAAGCAATAATTATGTCTATTGCAAAAGACCTTGAAGTTGGAGATATGTTTATTTCAACCGTTGTTAGAATTTTACCAAAAGTTGGTGCTTTCTGTGAACTTAACCCAATGAAAGATGGTATGATTCACATTTCAAAAATGAGTGAAAAGAGAATTGAAAGTGTTGAAGAAGTATTATCTATCGGCGATACGGTTAAAGTTGAAATTATTAAAATTTCTGAAAAAGGCGTAGACCTTAAACTTTTAGAAAAAATCAACTAATAAAAGTCAAATAAAAATGGGATAGCAAATTTGCTATCCCATTTTTTTTATTTATTAATTTTATTGATGTCAAACGGAGTAATTTGATATACGTAGTAGTTAAGCCAGTTTACGTAAATTAAATTTGCAGAAGACGACCAACTTTTAATAATTTCACCTTTGCCGTTTTTATATCCGTTTTTAAAATAGTTGTAAGGTTCTTGAATATTTAAACCTTTATTTAAATCTCTTTCGTATTCAAGTTTTAACGTTTCTCTATCGTATTCGGCGTGTCCCATAATAAATATAAATTTATTATCTTTTGATTTTACGATAGATGCACCTGCTTTATTTGAATAACTTAAAAGTTCAAGTTTATCGTTATTTACAATATCGTTAACCTTAACGGTAGTGTGCCTTGAATGTGGCATTAAGAACTCGTCGTCAATACCTTTCAAAAGCCACTCATGGTCGGTAGTTTTTTTGTGTTTATAGATACCGAAAAGTTTTTTGTCTAACGGGTATTTATTAATATTGTAAAAATAGTGTAGTGCGGCCTGTGCTCCCCAACAAATAAAAATAGTGCTAGTTGAATTGGTTTTTGTGAATTCAAAAATTTCTTTTAATTCTTCCCAATAGTCAACGTCTTCAAATTCTAAATGTTCAACGGGCGCTCCCGTTATTATCATGCCGTCAAATTTTTTGTTTTTAATTTGTGAAAAAGGTTTATAAAATTTGTGAAGATGTTCAAGTGGAGTGTTTTTACCCGTATAACTTTCCGTTCCAACCAAGGTTATATTTATTTGAAGGGGAGAGTTTGATAAAAGTCTCATAAGTTGAGTTTCAGTTACTATTTTAGTGGGCATAAGATTTAATATTGCAATTTCAATAGGTCTTATGTCTTGATTAACTGAACGCTCTTTATTCATAATAAATATATTTTCATTTAACAAGGTGTTAAATGCGGGTATGTCTTTTGGTATTACTATTGGCATATTTTATTTTCCTTCGGCTTTATCTAACGCCTGTTTAATATCGTTAATTAAATCTTCACTATTTTCTAAACCACAAGAATATCTTACTAAATCAGCAGATACTCCGCACGCTTCAAGTTCTTTATCGCTAAGTTGTCTATGAGTAGCGCTTGCAGGGTGTAAGCAACAAGTTCTTGCGTCTGCAACGTGAGTTTCAATAGATGCAACTTTTAAGTTTTTCATAAATAATTCAGCAGTTTTTCTACCGCCTTTAATTCCAAAACTAACTACACCACAAGAGCCGTTTGGTAAATACTTTTGAGCGAGTTCATAATACTTATCAGTTTCAAGTCCACAATATTTAACCCAAGCAATTCTATTATCGCTTTGTAAATATTTTGCAACTTTTAATCCATTTTCAGCGTGTCTTGCCATTCTAACGTGTAAACTTTCAAGTCCCAAATTTAAAATGAACGCACTTTGCGGAGACTGAATTGAACCTAAATCTCTCATAAGTTGAGCAGTTGCTTTTGTAATAAAGGCTTTTTCTAAACCAAATTTTTTAGTGTAAATAACGCCGTGATAACTTTCGTCTGGCGTGCAAAGACCAGGGTATTTATCAGCGTATTTATCCCAATCAAATTTACCAGAGTCAACTATACAACCGCCAACGCAAGCACCGTGCCCGTCCATATATTTAGTGGTAGAGTGTGTTATAATGTCTGCACCCCATTTAATAGGTTGACAGTGAACTGGCGTTGCAAAAGTGTTATCAATAATAAGTGGTACGCCGTTTTTATGTGCAACTTTTGCAAATTTTTCTATATCTAAAACGTCAAGTGATGGGTTGGATATCGTTTCACCAAATAACGCCTTTGTGTTTGGCTTAAATGCGTTTTGAATTTCTTCTTCAGACGAGTTAGGGGAGATAAACGTAAAATCAATTCCCATTTTCTTCATCGTAACGGAGAACAAGTTAAAAGTTCCGCCGTAAATTGCTGATGAGCAAACTACGTGGTCTCCACAATTAGCAATATTAAAAATTGCATAAAAATTAGCGGCTTGTCCAGAAGACGTAAGCATTGCCGCACTTCCGCCTTCTAACTGACAAATTTTATTTGCAACTAAATCGTTAGTAGGGTTTTGAAGTCTTGAATAAAAATAGCCTTCTGCTTCTAAATCAAACAATTTTCCCATGTCTTCGCTAGTGTCGTATTTAAAAGTAGTGCTCTGATAAATTGGAATTTGTCTTGGCTCGCCGTTTTTTGGCGTGTAGCCACCTTGTACGCATATAGTTTCTTTTTTCATAATATAAACTCCTTACATTGTATATATTTTATTAAAAATTAACTTTTTTGTCAATAAATATATTATAATATATAAAAATAAAAAAATATTTGAATAAAAGTTGCAATTTTTTTCTAAATATAG
>JAZRLL010000073.1:0-14271 GCA_045646745.1 Christensenellaceae bacterium | reverse complement strand
TAAAAAAAGTTAACAGTGTTGAAACTTATAAAGACGAGTTTGTTGATGAAAAAGTGGTTTCTAACGAAAAAACGACTTTAAAACCAAAAACTCAAAACAAACCCCTAAAAAACAAAAAACTTAAAATAAAAAACAAAAAACTTCAAACTAAGCAATCAGATGCTATAAGATACGATAGTAAAATAACGGAAGGTCTTTCTTCAAAAATAGTAGAAGATAGGATTTCAAACGGATTAACGAATAAAGTTAAAGAAAAATACAATAAATCAATTTTTTCTATAATTTTTAGCAATACGTTTACCTTCTTTAACTTACTTTGTCTTTTAGTTTTAGTCGCTTATTTAGTCGTTGACACGAACTTGACTAACTTTGCCTTTATTTTGCCATTTGCAGCTAATTTAGTTATCGGAATTTATCAAGAAATAAGAGCGAAAATATCAGTTGATAAGTTATCAATTTTGCAAGCGCCCTTAACCACCGTAATAAGAGATGGAAAAGAAGAAGAAATTTTATCAGACGATATCGTTTTAGACGATATTTTTAAAATGTCTACCGGCGACCAAATTCCTTGCGACTCAATAGTTAAAAACGGATACGTTGAAGTTAACGAATCGTTAATTACGGGCGAATCAGTTCCCGTTAAGAAAAACGTTGGTGATAAATTAATGGCGGGAAGTTTTATAACTAGTGGTAATTGTTACGCCGTTGCAGATAAAGTTTCAAGCGAGTGCTACGTTCAAAAATTAACGGCAAAAGCAAAAAAATTTAAAAAACCTAACTCTGAACTTATGAATACTCTTAACTGGATTATTAGAATCGTTGGTATTTTAATAATTCCAATTGCGTTAGGTATTGGGCTTGTTAACTATAAAACGCCTATTTTAGAAGATGGCGAAACGCTTGCTCACTTCGTTGTTGCAAGAACGGGTCCCGTTATTTTAGGTATGATACCTGCGGGCTTAATTTTACTTACAACTATTGCCCTTTCGCTAGGCGTTATAAGGCTTTTTAGAAGAAAAACCCTTGTTCAAGATATGTATTCACTTGAAATGCTTGCTCGTGTTGACGTTTTATGTTTAGATAAAACGGGAACTATAACCGACGGCAGAATGAAGGTTATTGACGAAATTATTTTAAACGAAAAATTTCCTTATACGTTAGATGATATAATCGGAACGATGGAAAACGTTCTTGACGACACTAATCAAACGGCAATTGCATTAAGGTCTAAATATATTCCAAAAAACGAATACGTTATAACGAAAACGCTTCCATTTTCATCAGCAAGAAAATATAGCGCTGTTACATTTAATAAAATTGGAACGTTTGGACTTGGTGCACCCGAGTTTGTTTTAAAAGAATTATCTGAAAGTTTAAAATCTACTATAACTAGTTATACCTTAACGGGAAATAGAGTTTTAATGCTCGTTCACTCGGACTCGCCTATTACTAGCAAAGACCTTTTACCATCAAACGTAAAACCAATTGCGTTAATAGTTTTAAACGATAACATAAGAGAAGAAGCAATTAATACTATTAAATGGTTTAAAGACAACCAAGTTCAAGTTAAAGTTATATCCGGTGATAACCCAATCACCGTTTCAGAAATTGCTAAAAGAGCGGGAATTGACAATGCTTCAAATTGGATTAGTTTAGAAGGATTATCAGATAAAGAAGTTGCTTCCGTCGCCGATAAATACACCGTTTTTGGTAGGGTTTCTCCCGACCAAAAGGCAGTTTTAATGAGAGCATTAAAACGTGCAGGTCATACCGTTGCAATGACGGGAGACGGTGTTAACGATATTTTAGCAATGAGGGAGGCAGATTGCTCTGTTACGGTAGCGTCTGGCGCAGATGCGGCGAAAAATATTGCACATATCGTTTTAGTTGATAACAATTTCAATTCAATGCCACGTGTAGTTGCGGAAGGAAGGCGTGTTATTAACAACATTAAGCAATCGGCTTCGCTATTTTTAATGAAAACCATTTTCATTACCCTTTTAGGACTAATCTCTATTGCAACCACTGTACCTTTCCCATTTGAATCAGGCATGCTTACGATGCTTGAATTATTAATAATTGGACTTGCTTCGTTTATGCTATCACTTCAACCTAACGAAAAACGAGTGGAAGGCGATTTCCTTTATTCAATCATTTCAAATGCAATACCTGGTGCGCTTATATTATTATTAAACGTATACCTAGTTAAATTTTTAAACGCATTTGGATTTTTTGCAACGACTGAAATCTCTACAACCCTTCAAGTTATATGCTTTACGTTAGGCGGTGTAGTTTACTTGTATAGATTGTGTAAACCTTATAACGGATTTAGAACTTTCTTGGTTATGGTGGTTATCGCTTGTATAGCAATATGGCTTATATTCTTCCTTGAATTCTTTGGTTTAGTAAGCATATTCCCAATCAACGCAAGTAATTGGCAGTTCTTGTTTATTATTATTGCAATAGTTGAATTTGACCTTTTATTTGTAAACAAAATTTTTGAGATTAATAAAAAAATTACAGACAATTTCTCACAAAAACAATTTATAAATTTAGACATTTAATTAACGCTGTTAATTATAAATTTAACACAAATAAAAAAACTGACTTGATTTTTCAAGTCAGTTTTTAATTTTAAGTTTTATTCGTTATTTGAACTTTCGCCTACTTCTTGCTCTTCGGAAGTTAAATTTTCGCCATCTTCTTCGGTTTCGTCTTCTTCGTGTGGAACTACTGCAACCGTTGAAACTTTACCGCTATTAAGTCTCATTATAATTACGCCTTGCGTATCTCTACCAACTTTTGAAACGTCGCTTGCTTTAATTCTAATAATTATTCCATTATCAGTTATAAGCATAATATCTTCGTCCGGTGCAACGAAATCCAAGCAAACTAGTTCACCCGTTTTTTCGTTAAAGTTTCCTGCTTTTATACCTTTACCAGCCCTTGCTTGAAGCCTATAATCGTTAATATCACTAAGTTTACCATAACCGTTAGAAGTAATCGTTAATACGCTTTCGCCTTCCTTAACTACCGCCATACCGATTAACGAGTCGTCATCGTCAAGGTCCATCGCTTTAACACCCTGAGTATCCCTACCAATTGGTTTTAAGCCGTAAGTTCCTTTTTCTTCGTTATAGCCTTCGTAGAATTTAATACATTTACCCTTTCTAGTTCCAAGTAAAATTTGGTCTTCACCAGAAGTGAATTGAACGGATACGAGCATATCGTCGTCATTTAAGTTAATTGCCTTTTTACCCGTTTTTCTAATACTGTCAAATTCAGATAAGTGAGTCTTTTTAATAAGACCGTTTTTAGTAGCAAAAGCAATATATCCTTCTTGACCTTCAATTAAAGGAATAATTGTGTTAACTTTTTCGCCGTCTTCAAGTTGTAATAAGTTAACGATTGCTCTACCCCTTGCAGTTCTTTGTGCTTCTGGGATTTCATAACCCTTAATTCTATATACTTTACCAAAATTAGTAAAGAACATAATATCGTCGTGAGTTGAACTAATGAACATATTCGTAACGAAGTCTTCTTCCTTAGGTTTATGTCCCGTAATTCCTTTTCCACCCCTTCTTTGAGCCCTATATTCAGCAATAGGCAATCTCTTAACGTAGCCTAAATTAGTCATTGAAATAACCACGTCTTCTCTTGGAATTAAGGCAGCGTCTTCAATGTCGCCTTCCATAACTGAAATTTCAGTTCTTCTTGGTTTAGCATATTTATTTTTAATTACCGTTAAATCTTCTTTAATAATTGTGTCAACTCTTTCAGGTTTAGAAATAATATCTTTGTAATCTTCAATTAAAGCAATTAAATTTTTAAGTTCGTCTTCAAGTTTAGATACTGCAAGTGAAGTTAACGTTTGAAGTCTCATATCTAAAATTGCATTTGCTTGTCTTCCTTCAACGTCAAGGTCAAATTCAGCAATTAATCTTGTAGCCGCTTCTTGTCTATCCTTTGAGGATTTAATAATTTCTATAACTTTATCAATGTCTTTTAAGGCTTTAACTAAACCTTTAACGATTAAACATCTTTCTTCGGCTTTGTCTAAATCGTATTTAGTTCTTCTAATAATAACGTCTCTTTGATGTTTTAAATATTCAACTAAAATATCTCTTATATTTAATACTTTTGGGTCAGTTCCAACTAACGCAAGTAAAGTAATTCCGTCAGATGATTGAAGTTTAGTTTGTTTATATAAAGTGTTTAAAACTACTTGTGGGTTAGCGTCTTTTTTAACGTCTATAACTATACGCATACCGTGTCTATCAGACTCGTCGTTAATATTAGAAATTCCTTCAATTTTCTTATCTTTAACGTATTCCGCAATAGTTTCAATAAGCCTTTGTTTATTTACTTGATATGGAATTTCAGTTACGATTATCCTATTTCTAGTTCCGTTGTTATATTCTTCAATTTCACATTTAGAACGAAGAACGAAACCTCCACGACCCGTCCTATAAGCGTTTCTTATACCACTTCTTCCCATTAAGATACCGCCCGTTGGGAAGTCTGGTGCTGGAATATATTCCATTAACTCGTCAACGCTTATTTCAGGATTATCAATTAAAGCAATCGTACCGTCAATAACCTCACCTAAATTGTGTGGCGGAATATTAGTTGCCATACCAACTGCAATACCGTCTGCACCATTTACGAGCAAGTTAGGATATCTTGCTGGTAAAACCACGGGTTCTTTTCTCGTATCGTCAAAGTTTGATTTGCAATCAACGGTATTTTTATCAATATCCGCAAGCATTTCTAACGCAAGTTTAGTCATTCTTGCTTCGGTATACCTATACGCTGCGGCAGGGTCGCCGTCAACTGAACCGAAGTTTCCGTGTCCGTCAACGAGCGGAAGATTAATTGTGAAATCTTGCGCAAGTCTAACGAGTGCATCGTAAACTGAACTATCGCCGTGTGGGTGATATTTACCTAAAACGTCGCCGACAATCGTAGCACATTTTTTATGCGGTTTATCAGGGGTTAAACCAATTTCGTTCATAGAATATAAAATTCTACGATGAACGGGTTTTAAGCCGTCTCTAACGTCAGGAATTGCCCTTGACCTATTAACAGCCATAGCGTAGTCAATGAAACTTTGTTTAAGTTCTGAATTTACTTCTATATCAACGAGTTTAGTCATTGATAGGGTTTTCTTAAACTCTTGTGTTAATTCTTCACTAATATTTTGTTTAGCCATTTGAATTCCCCCTATTAAGCATCAAGTTCGGTATTAGCAAACTTAGCGTTTTCTTCAATAAATTTACGCCTGAGTTCTGGTTGGTCGCCCATTAAAAGCGTAAAGTGTGCATCTGCTTCAACTGCATCTTTAATAGTAACACGCCTTAAAGTTCTAGTTTCTGGATTCATAGTAGTTTCCCAAAGTTGTTCTTTATCCATTTCACCTAAACCTTTGTATCTTTGAATATCACATTTTTCGTTATTCTTTAAGAATTCTTCTTTATCTTCTTCCGAATAGAAATAATGTTCTTGTTTACCCTTCGTTATTTTATAAAGTGGTGGTTGAGCAATATATACGTGACCTTCTTCAATGAGCGGACGCATATATCTATAAAAAAACGTTAAAAGTAATATTCTAATGTGAGAACCGTCTACGTCGGCATCGGTCATACAAATAACTCTATCGTATCTGATTTTAGAAACGTCAAAATCATCAAGCATACCACCGCCGAAAGCCGTTATCATCGCTTTAATTTCTTCGTTTTCTAAAACTCTATTAATTCTTGTTTTTTCAACGTTTAAAATTTTACCCCTTAACGGCAATACCGCTTGGAAACGCCTATCTCTACCTTGTTTAGCAGTTCCGCCCGCACTATCTCCTTCTACGATGTAAACTTCACATAATTGAGGGTCTTTTGAAGAGCAATCCGAAAGTTTACCTGGAAGTGCAGTTGATTCAAACACGCTCTTTCTAGTTGCTTCTCTTGCCTTCCTTGCCGCTTCTCTCGCCTTTTTAGCGTTTAAACACTTAAATACTAACTCTTTGGTAAAAGATGGGTTTTCTTCAAGATATGAAGCAAATTCTTCGTTCATCGCTTTAATAACCAAAGCCTTAATGTCCGCATTACCAAGTTTTGTTTTAGTTTGACCTTCAAATTGCGGATTAACGAGTTTTACGGAAATAACAGCCGTAATACCTTCTCTAACGTCTTCACCAGAAAGCCTATCATCGTCAGTTTTTAACAAGTTTAACTTTCTGCCGTGGTCGTTAATAATTTTCGTTAATGAAAGTTTAAATCCGTCTAAATGCGTACCGCCCTCAACGTTGTTAACGTTATTTGCAAAGGCTAAAATTTGTTCGTTGTAACTATCGTTATATTGGAAAGCAATTTCCACCGTTTCTTTACCAAATTTCTTCTTAAAGTAAATTGGCTCTAACGATAAAACTTCTTTATTCCTATTTAAGACTTCTACGTACTCTTTAATACCGCCTTCCGAGTACATTTCTTCCGTTTGCTCTTTGCCTTCCCTTTCGTCCGTTAAAACGAGTTTTACGCCCGTATTTAAGAAAGCAAAGTCTCTAAGCATCTTTCTAATTATCTCATAACTGAAATCAACGGTTGAAAAAATAGTAGCGTCTGGTTTAAAAGTAATTCTCGTTCCCGTTTCAGTCGTATCTTCTAAAACTAAAAGTTCCGTTTGCGGTTCACCGATTTTATATTCTTGCCTAAAATGTTTGCCCTTTTGATAAACGTCAACACTAGCAAATTCAGACAAGGCGTTAACGGCCTTTAAACCAACGCCGTGAAGACCGGAAGAAATTTCATAACCGCCGTCACCAAACTTACCGCCTGCGTTTGGGTGAGTCATAACGAGTTCTACGGTAGAAATACCTTCATCTCTCATTCCCGTTGGAATACCCCTTCCATTATCACGAATTGAACAAGAGCCGTCTTTTAAAATGGTTACGGAAATAGTGTCGCAATAACCAGCCAAGGCTTCGTCAATAGAATTGTCCACCGTTTCTTTTACAAGGTGATGAAGACCGTACTCGTCCGTATTTCTAATATACATACCAGGTCTTAACCTGATGTGTTCAAGACCTTTACACTCTCTAATTTGGTCCTTGCCATATTCGTTTACAACTTTATTGTCAGTATCCATAAATACCCCCTTAAAAAACAGCATTTGGTTGTTTTGCTTATATGTTATAATAAATATAGTATATTTTAACATATATGTAAAAGAAACACAATGCTTTTTAAAAAGTTTTTTAATAAAATTAAAAAAAGCAGTCGTTTTGACTGCTATTTTTACATTTCTTGCATTAAACTTAATAAATATCTTTTTTCCGTTAACGCCAAGCCCGTTTCAGCAAATTTTGAAAGACTATCAAGCCCGCCGTTTATAATTGCTTTCGCCCACTCTTTATCCCCTTTATATAGCCTATAACAAGCGTGTATTCTATAATTTACGGGAGAGTCTTCTCTACTTAATAAATCAATAACGTAATCGCCGTGTTCAACAATAAACTCATTATCCCCTTTTAAAATTGCAATAAAAAATAATTCTTTTAATATATCATGGTATATAGAAGGTGGCAATAGTTCTAAATTTGAAATTTTTTCTAGTTCTAAAAACGCCTTTTCTTCGTTTGATTCAAGTAAAGATAAATACCTTAAATAAATTATTTTTACCGAACTTAAAGAGTAGTTGGTATCGTAGGTTGAAAGTAATTTTCCGCTTAAATTTTTTGGTTCTTCGCCAAGCAAAATTAAAGCGTCTAAATTAAGTGAATTTTCAATAATTTTTCTTTCTTTACCCTTTGAAAGTAATTGGTAAAGCAAATTTCCGTCGTTATCAGAAATAAATGGAATTATATTTATAAGTAATAAATATAAAGTTAACAAATATTGCATGCCGAATAAGGTGAAAATCACTAAATTATTCAAGAATAAACCTGATAAAACTATTTCAAAAATTAAGAATAATATTGAAAAAATTAAACCGCCCAAGGTGGCTTTAAAAACCTTTGACGGATAATTTTTTATATCTTTTGGAAGAAACTCCGTATACCCGAAAAAAGCAAAAGACGTAAGTGAAATTTTGAACTTTTTATAAAAAGATAATTTCAAAAAACACACTGAAAAGGATATAGGTTTTAACCCGCTAAACAATCCAAAAATCAAATGCCCGAGTTCGTGAATTAAAGAAGATAAAATAACGTTTAACGCTAAACCTAAAACGATTAAAGATATCGTTAAAAAAACGTTTTCACCAAACAAAAAACACGCCTTTATAAATACTATTGCATATAAGAAAAAACAAATTGTAAAAGTTATTAAATTGATAAAAAAACTCGCTTTACTACTTTTCATAAAAATTTTCCTAAAAGTAAATATCCTTCTAAATTATCATTTTCACTAACAGTTATTTTTGTTAAGTTTAATCTTTGTAAAAGATTAACTAATATCGTTGCTCCACCTGAAATTACCTGCGCCCTTTCTTTTTGAACTGCGTATTTATTAGAAATTTCTTCAAAAGTTAAACTATAAAGTTCGTTTTCAATCTCTAATAATTTATCTAAATACAAAACGTTATTGTGCGTTTTATTACTATCGTAAATCTTTAAGCCTAAATGTATTGCAGATAAACTCGTTGCAGTTCCGCCAATTGCATAGTAGTCGCCTTTTACCGCGTTTTTAAATTCAAGCGTCTTCTCTTTTATAAATTCGTTAATTTTATTTCTATCTCTACCAAATTTTTTATAGAGTAAAACCGCTCCTACCATAGCGCTTTTTGAATAAACGATTTTATTGTCTTTTAAAAACGCAACTTCGGTACTTGCTCCGCCTATATCAATAATTCCGCCAGAACTTTGTTCTACCGCACCTTTGAGTCCAACGTAGGCTTCTTTTTCCCCTGATAATAGGTCTATATTTAAAGACAAGGTATCTTTTACAAGATTTATAAATTCCTGGCGGTTATTCGCCCTTCTAAGCGCTTCCGTTGCAAAGGCGTAAACTTTATTAGCACCAAACTCTTTCGCCCTTTCAACAAGCGTTTTTAAGCCGTTTAAGGTGTTCATCATTGAAGATAGGGACAAATTGCCCTTTTCGTCAAGTCCGTTATACAATTTAGTGATTATTAAACTTTTGCTTTTAAAAATTCCGTCCGTCAACATAAGGCGAACGGAATTGCTTCCAATATCAATTATTGCTATTTTATTATTTTTCATCATTATTAATAAGACCTTGTTCTCTTTTGCTTTGCTCAATCATCCAATCGTATCCCCACTTGTCAATTTCATCTTGCGTTTCTTGAATTTGAGTTTTTAAAAAGAAAATTCTTTGGTCTAATTCGTCTATTTGATTTTTCTTTACAAAAATCGTTATCGTTTGATAAACTATTATCGTTATGAACACAAACGCTAACATTATTGAGCCCGACAGCACCGCTGATAGAACTCTTTTTCTTTTTTGTTCCGACATCAAAAAATAACCCCTTAATAAAATTATTTATTTTATTATACACCAAGTTTATTGAAAATGCAATAATATTGTGAAAACTATTTAAATAAATAACCAACCCTAAAATTACGCCTATAAAATAAAATAGTCTAAAATTTGATAAATTGTAGTGAAAAAATAAAAATCTACAAATAAAAGACGCCAACGTTAAATAAATTACGTCCAAAATTATATTAATAAAATTTTTATTAAAAATCACTTTCAAAAGATAAAAAAACTCGTAAAAAATCCCACTAACTACGCCCGAAAACACGCACGATAAAAACTCAAAAAAATGCTCGCTAGTTTCAAACATTATTTAAATACCTTTTTTAGAAATTTCTCGCTTTTTTCTTGATATTTTAGGCCTTGAATACTTCCAACAAAGGTTAAGATTCCACTTGAATTATCAAAGGAAACAATCCTTAAATTTGCCCCCGTAATATTTAAAAAAGAAGTGTCTTTAAGTTTAATTTTAATTTCCGTTTCGGAAAAGTTTTTTACTTCTGCAACGCTGGTAATTCTACCCGACCTTTTGTTATCTAAACATATCGTATGACAATTATTATTTTCCATAAAAAAAATCTCCCATAAAATCTTATGAGAGATTATATTTTTTTATGTTATTATAATTTTATAATTTCATATCTCCAAACTTAATCCAGCCTTTTTTACGCATAAATTCAGAGCAAATAAGAGAAATAATTGCAGGTAAAACGAATAATAATAAAACTATTGCAGTTATTAAAATTGCAACGTTCATATCAGGATTTGCATCAATAACACCAAACACCCCAACTAAACCGCTCGTTCCCATACCACCGCCAATTTTAGTACAATTAAGAGCAAATAAGCAAGTAGCAACAGGTCCTAAAATTGCAGACGCAATAATTTCAGGAAGCATAATAATAGGTTTTTTCATAATATTAGGAATTTGAAGCATACTCGTTCCAATTCCTTGTGAAATTAAACCAGAAACACCGTTTTCTCTAAAACTTGTTACAGCAAAACCAACCATATGGCAAGCACAACCTACTACCGCTGCACCACCTGCTAAAAGCAAGCCAGTATCAGACGTATTACTACCTACAACCATTACCCAAATAGCCGCAGATGAAGTTGGCATAGTAAGTAAAATTCCCATTATAACTGAAATTACGATTCCCATAAAGAACGGAGTAAATTCAGTTGCAACGCCAATAAATAAACCAAGTTTATCAACAGCCCAAATAAACGGATAAGCGGTAAACACGCCTAAACAAGAAATAATCATCGCTCCAAGTGGAACTAAAATAATATCTAGTTTAGTTTTTCCTTGATAAAGTTCAACAATTTCTAAAACGAGCATAGAAACCACGTAAGCGCCGATTGGATTACCAGGCGCACCACTTGAAAAACTTGATAATGAAGTTCCCAAGACGATTTCTTTTGCAAAAGCGCCGACAAAACCTGCAATTCCCACGGAGAAAACTACGAGTTTATTCTTTGATAAAGAATAAGCAATACCAACGCCAATACCAAAACCGGTTAAAGATTTTGCTAAATTTGACACGGTGGTTAACAAATAACCAACGTAATTTCCGACAAAAATCCTTGAAATTAACGATAAAATCGTTCCAGCGATTAACGTACAAAAAAGTCCTTGCGCCATACCTGAAAAGGCGGTTATAAACCAACGTACGCAAATTTTTTTAACTAAACTTTCATTTTTCGTTATATTTTCTTTTTCCATATCACAATACCTCTACAAGTTTATTATTAACTAAATCACAAGACGTTAAAAGATAAACAACGCCGTTTTTATTATATGAAAAATGCGTTTTAGCATCTTTCCCGTGAAGATGCCCGTAAACGACTACGTCAACCTTATATTCTTCAAAAAGTGAAGTAAATAAAGAGTTTTCTAACCTTACGTTAAAAGGCGGATAATGAATTAAACATATTAATTTATCGTTTGGCTCACGTTTTTTATTTGCGTCAATTAACGCAAGTTTAAACCTTTCAACTTCCCTTAAATAAATTTTTCTATCCTTTTCATCAAAATCTTGAGAGCCTTCAACAGCCCAACCCCTTGAACCGCAAAAAATCAAGTTTTCAATCTTTACGCTATCGTTTTGAAGCGCAATAACTTTTTCGGGTAAAACGCTTCTAATTTTAGTTATTCCGTTCCACCAATAATCGTGATTTCCCCTAATTAAAATTTTAGTTCCGTTAAGTTTTTTTAAAAATTGCAAATCTAAAACGGCATTATCAAGTTTCATTGCCCAACTAATGTCTCCACTAATTAAAACAACGTCTTCGTCCTTTACTTTACTTTGCCAATCTTCTTCAATTTTTTCTAAATACCCTTCCCAAGATTTACCAAAAACGTCCATAGGTTTATCTTCGCTAAAAGAAAGGTGTAAATCACTTATTGCGTATACTTTCAAAATACTCACCTATTATGCGTAATTATAACACATTGAAAATTTTATTGCAAATATTTGCTTGTAAAAATAAAAAGATTTTGAAGCAAACTAGGTTCAACTTCAAAATCAAAATAAAAGTAATTATAAGTTATTGTTTTCTTCTGGGAATAACGGTAATTCAAAAAATCCAGAACAAACTTCTTGAGTATATTCTTGACAAGCTGGCATTACCGCATAACCATAAGTTGGAACTAATATTTCTACCGCCATAACAATCTTAATTATTGACGTAGCACAACAAGAAACTGTGAAAGTATTAGTGTTCGTATAAACGCCTTCTGGTGCAACTACTGAAACTACTGCTTCTACTTCGTAAGGCATAATTGAAGGTGTTGGAACGTATAAAATAACGTCTTGCGACAAGGTTATTTGTGAAGTTGCCATTCCTTGAACCCCGTTTGCGTCAACGTATAAAACTTCTACCGGAATAGTATAAGTTATTTGAACCCTTGACAAATTTTGCCTATCAGGAAGCGGGTCAACTTGCAAACTAGTGATTTGTGGAGTATTTCCAACGCTTCTTGCACTTAAAAAAGTTAATGGATATGTAGGATTTGCCGGCGTTAAATTAGTTAAATTAAAAACAATTCCATCTTCTTGGGATTGCTTCATACAAGCGTCAAACACTTTTTTTGCTTGAACGCATACTCTTTCGCATAAGCCATTACTAGGATTACCCGTTATTCTGCCTGGAACCCTATCAGACGTACAATTTGAAAAAAATGACATTTTAACCTCCTATTAAAAGTATTCATTATAATATATTCAAACTTAATAAAAAATGCCACTTTATACATTTATCGTAGATAAATTTTAAAATTTAAAAGCACGCCAACTTGTAATTAGCGTGCTTAATTTTATGTTTTTATATACTTATATTCTTATTTACCCGTATTTGCGTAAATATATTGTTTTAAAGTAATATTTATAGTCTTTTTTTCGCCTGTTAAATATTTTTTAACGGAAAAACTTACGGTATCACCGATTTTTAAGTCTTTATCCTTTAAAAATTTAACTAATTGTTTAGAAGGCGTTAAAACTTCTCCGTTATATACTATTGACGTATCTGAAACCACGTGAGTATTAATTTCACTATTAGAAGTAATAGTTGCAGATAACACTTCATCGCCAACTGCTAAACCACAATCTTTATAATAATTGCTTAAACCGTTTATTCTAACGTAAGTGTTCGTGTTCCACTCTGAATATGAAGAATCAACTAAACTTATATCATTGCCTTGGAAAAGAGTGCCGTAGTTTGACGCTACTTTTGCATTACCTTCAACGTATCCGTAATTTAAATTAGTATACGTCGTGCTAAGTTTTGAAACGGTTTGCATAGCCTTATCAATTGGAATTGCAAAATTAAGACCTTGAATACCACCCGTATATCCAGCGTTAACAACGCCTATTAAATTACCGCCGTTATCAAACAACGCTCCGCCTGAATTTCCCGAATTTATAGCGCAATCAGTTTGAATTAAGGTCATTTTCTTGTTTTCAACTAAAACTTCCCTATCAAGAGCACTTACTATTCCGCTAGTTACCGTTCCACCTAACGTTCCAAGCGGATTACCTATCGCATAACAACTTTCACCAATTTTTAATTTAGCAGTAGAAAAATCTCTTAATTTAGCAATTACAATTTTGAGTTCATTATCGTTAATTTTATAAGTATGCTCTTTGTTTTCAATTTTCGTGTACCCGTTTAATTCTGGACAAAAACTATAAATCGCAATATCGCTAGATGGGTCGCCACCAATTAAATTAATTTGGAATACGTTGCCGTATATGTCTTTAATCAAAACTTTGGTTTTTTCGTCAATTACGTGATGACAAGTTAAGAATATATAATTTTGACGATTTAACGAATCTTTATATTCACCAATTATAGTTCCACTACCACAACTTATTGACTGCTCGCCAGAAATTTTTGCGTAAACTTCGTAAACCGATGGTCTAACGTTATCAAGCATTTCAACTAAACTTCCATATTCAACTGCATTTTCAGACGAATAATTATATTTGATAGTATTTTCATATACCGCCGTATCCTTAGCTAAATAATTTATATTACAACCGGCCAAACAAAAACAAGCGATAATAAAACCTATAATAAAAATTTTTAATTTATTTAGTCTCATATAACTGCTCCTTATAAATAAATTATACCAATTATTTAATCATTTTATCACATTAAATTTGTTTTATCAATATTTTTAAGATTTTTTAAAAAAATTTACGTCTTAAACAAAATAAAAAACCGCTCGCTAAAATTAACAAACGGCTCTTTATAAAGACTAATGTCTTTACTATATAAA
>JAZRLL010000072.1:0-1929 GCA_045646745.1 Christensenellaceae bacterium | reverse complement strand
AAGGCTTCTTTTACAAGTTCGTTGATAAGCATATAATCAATACCCTTTGCTTCAATTAGTAATTTCTCGCCTTTTTTGAGTTCAACTGAATAGTTAATTAAGTTTTTAGCCAAAGTTTTAATTCTATTATCTATCATAATTTTCTCCTATATAGGCTATTTTATCACTTATTTAAAAATTTTACAACTTTTATTGGCGTTTTTACTATTTTATTATCACAAAACTTTACAAAAATTATTATAAGTTATATAATAAATTTATGAATAATATAATTCTTGCAAGTAATTCTCCAAGAAGAAAAGAATTGCTAACGAAGGCAAAAATTAAGTTTAAAGTTATAGTTTCTAACGTTGACGAAAGCGTTTTGTTAGATTTGCCCGCTCACGAATTAGCAAAAAAACTATCCTACGATAAAGCAAAAGCCGTTTACGACTTGCATGGTGGTATAGTTATTGGCGCGGACACAATAGTTTTTTTAGACGGCAAAATTTTAGGAAAACCAAAAGATGAAAAGGATGCTAAAAATACCTTACTTAAACTATCTAATAAAACTCATAGCGTAATAACGGGCTACACTATAATTAGCAAAAACAAAACTATTTGTGATTACGAAGAAACGAAAGTGGTTTTTAACAAATTAAGCGAAGAATTAATAAATTCATACGTTGAAACGGGTTTACCCTTAGATAAGGCTGGCAGTTATGGTATTCAAGACGGTTTTAATTTAGTAAAAGAAATCGTTGGTGATTACGATAACGTAGTAGGACTTCCAACAAGCAAAATAGTAAAAGAACTTATGGAGTTAATATGAAACCTAAAATAGCAATAGAAATAGGAACTTCCTATACTAAAATTTACAAAGCGCACGAAGACGTAGTTTTATTTGAGCCAACTTGTATAGCAATTAAAAACGGAAATTATAAAAAGCCTTACGCCGTTGGCGAAGATGCTGAAAAGTTGATTGGAAAAACTTCCGAAGACGTTTCAATTATTAGACCCGTTAACAATACCGATATAGTAGATTCCAAAGCTTTAATATCTATGCTCAATTGCTTTTTATCTAAAATAAAAAAGCGTGGCGAGTTTATAAAAGACGCTCTTTTAGTCGTTGGTTGTGGTTCGGATAGGCAAATAATTGGGAATTTTGAAAAGATTCTATCTTCTTTAAAAATTTATAGCGTTTGTAAAGCCGAAAGCCCAATACTTTCTTTAATAGGTGAAGATATTCCTATTTCAGATTCTTCTTGTGGTGCAATAATTGATATAGGTGGCGGACAAACTACCGTTTGCGTTTTAACTTCAAACGGCGTAATTTCAGGTTTATCTGCCGAAATCGGCGGAAACACTCTTGATAAAATGATTGCTAATTATTGCGAAAAGAATTTAGAGATTTCAATGTCTTTAAAGCAAGTGGAAATTTTGAAAAAATCCGTTGCAAGTTTAGTAAGCGACGACGAAACTAAAATTATTTGTACCGGAAAAGACTCTTTTACCGGAAAGACTAAAACTATGAACGTTTCGGCTTCGCAAATTATTGAACCCGTTAAAGAATTTGTTGATAAAATTATTAAAATTGCAGGTATAGTTTTTAGTAAACTTCCAGACGAAGCGTTAATAGAAATTAATAAAAACGGCGTTCACCTTTGCGGTGGCAGTAGTAATTTATACGGAATTGCGGATTATTTCTCTTCAACCTTGGGCTTTAAATGTGAAGTTTTAAAAGAACCGCAACTTGCAAGTATAATAGGTGCTGGTAAACTTTGCGAAGATAAACAATTATTAAACAAATTAAAATTACAATCTTAAAGGAGATTATATGAATATTTGGAAAGACATTTCAAAAGACAGAATTAAACCTAACGATTTCGTTGCGTGCATTGAAATTGAGCAAGGCTCTAAAAATAAATACGAACTTGATAAAGAAACGGG
>JAZRLL010000071.1:0-4331 GCA_045646745.1 Christensenellaceae bacterium | reverse complement strand
CCCGTTCCAAGCGAAGAACCCGCACCTTCGCCAAAAGAAAGGGTTTTTTCATCTAATTCTTCAACTAATTTTATAAGTTTTGCATTTTCGTCTTTTCTTGGGTCTGCGGTGTAAAGCCCGTCTATATCAGATAAAATAATTAATAAGTCGGCGTTTATGCTTTTTGCAACGTAGGAAGACAACGTGTCGTTATCGCCAACTTTTATTTCTTTTGTTGAAATAGTGTCGTTTTCATTAATGATTGGCATAACGCCCAATTCTAAAAGTCTATTTAAAGTATTTGTGAAATTTTGATGTCTGTCTTCGTGAGAAAAATCGTCTCTCGTAATTAAAATTTGAGAGATGGTGTGATTGTATTCTGAAAACATTTTATCGTAAAAATACATGAGTTCGCATTGACCAATAGAAGCACACGCTTGCTTTGTTGGAATATCGGTAGGCTTTGAATTTAAAGATAATTTGCCGACTCCCATTGCGATTGCACCTGAACTTACGATAATAATTTCATTACCTTGATTTTTAATATCGCTAATTATTTTACATAATTTTTCAGTATTTTGAATATTGATTTTACCCGTTTTATGAGTTAAGGTTGAAGTGCCTATTTTTATTACGACTTTCATTTGTTTAGTTCCTTTATTTAGTAAATACTTTTATATTATAACATATAATATTTATAATTACTAATAATTTTTATAATTTTATTAATTTTTACCCTATTTTTGAGCATCAACTTTTATTTACATATACTTTTAATTGACAAAAAAACGTAAATTTGATAATATTTTATTTGATTTTTTATATAAGGAAATACTTATGAACGCTTTATTTACGATGTTATCAAACGTGTTATTATTTGTTGCTCTTGCAATTCCCGGATACGTTTTAGCAAAAACTAAACTATTAAAAAGTAAAGATAGCAACGTTTTATCTAACGTTTTACTTTACGTTGGCGTACCATTTATGATAGTTAAAAACGTTATTGCTATTGAATTTACTATAAGCACGATATTAGTTTTAACTATGTCGGCTATTATAACCGCAATTTATATTCCGTTTTGCTATTTTATTACTAAACTTTTAATTAATAAAAGGTTAAATAAAGATACTAAAAGCGCTATGCACTTTTCCTTTATAATGTCTAATAGTGGATTTTTAGGAATACCGCTTGCAACGGCGGTTTTTAAAGACCAACCGTTTATAGTTACGGTAGTTGCTTGCGTTTGTATAGTAAACGTATTATTCATAACTACGATGGGGAATTATTGTATTTCTAATAACAAAAAGGATATTGCTTTTAAGAAAATACTTTTTAGCCCGCTAGTTATTGCATTTATAGTTGGAATTATTTTAAACCTTTTAAATTTTTCTACTTTTATTCCACAAGCCAACGACTTTATAAATCATTTAGCCTCAATAGTTAGTCCGCTTTCTATGATTGTTTTAGGTCTTAAAATGGGCGAAGTTAAGTTTAAAGATATTTTTATCAACTCAAAACTTTATTACGTTTCTTTAATAAAACTCGTTATGCAACCTTTATTTATAGTTGGAGTTTTAATTTTAGTTAGATTTATTATCCCCGTTAGCCCTGAATTAATTATTGGTATATTTATTACCTTAGCAATGCCAACGGCTACGCTTTGCGTTTCCTACGTTGACCTATATGACGGAGATATTAAAAACGCAGTTTCCTTTACGCTTGGCTCTACGATTTTATCGGTAATTTCACTACCGCTACTTTATTATTTAGTAATGTTTTTAATTTAGAAATTAATAAATAAACCGCTAACGAAAATTTTCGATAGCGGCTTTTTATTTAAACTATAATTTTATATAGCAAAAAAGCGGATATAATCCGCTTTTAATTTATATTAGTCATTATTTTCTGCCATTACAACAACTTGTTTACCATCGTAATATCCGCATTTAGCGCATACTCTATGTGGTTGTTTTTGTGCGTGGCATTGTGGACACTCTACGAGTGTTGGAACTTTTGCCTTATAATTACTAGCAAATCTCTTTGCTCCTCTTGCTTTTGAAACCTTACTCTTAGGTACAGCCATCTTAAAACACCTCTCTTTTAATTTTTACAACTGCAATCTTCATTATTTAAATTACAGCCACATATTGGACATAAACCCTTACAATCTTGTTTGCAATAAATAATAGTTGGCAAATTAATAATTAAAAAATCATTAACCGCTTGACGCATATCAATCTTACCACTTTTATACAAGTATTCGTCTTCTTGTGGGTTATTGCGAACGTAGACGATTGATATATCAAAAACGAAAGTTTCTTTTGCTCTTTCTAAACACCTTGCACATTCACCAACAATCGTGCAACTAATTTCGCCGTCAACGTAAACGTCGTCCTTGTGAAGTTGTAAAGAACCCGTAAAGTTTATTGCGCCATCAATTACGGCGTTATTTGAAAGACTTTCTTCACCATCGTAATTATATTCAAATGAAAAATCTAAATAGTCTTTTCCGCTACTTTTAAGTTTTATTACGTCAATAATCATATTACTGCCTGCAAATTATTATATAATATTTAAATTTCGTTGTCAACTTTAATTAAGCAATAAAATACATTTATTTTATATTACTTAGAAAAAGCAACTTTTAAAGTATCTCTTGCAATAACGAGTTCTTCGTTAGTTGGAATAACGAGTACTTTCGTTTTAGCACCTTTAATAGAAATTTCTCTAATTTTACCATTGTTTCTTTGAGCGTTAACTTCTTTATCAATTTCAACGCCTAAAAATTCAAGGTCTTCACAAATTTTTTCTCTAATTACGCTGTCGTTTTCGCCTACGCCGGCAGTAAACACGATACAATCAACACCGCCTAACGCACAAGCGTATGAACCGATATATTTTTTAACGCTATAAGCAAATATTTCCAAAGCAAGTTCGGCTCTGTGGTTGCCTTCGCCCGCTGCTTTTGATAAATCTCTAAAATCTGAGGAAACACCGCTAACGCCTAAAACACCTGATTTTTTATTGCAATAGTTAACTGCTTCTGAAATTGTGAAGTTGTACTTTTTAGCAATAAATTCAACAACGCCTGGGTCAATATCTCCACATCTCGTTCCCATTGGAATACCTCCAAGTGGAGTGAAACTCATACTCGTATCTACGCATTTACCATTTTTAACCGCACTGATTGAAGAGCCGTTTCCTAAATGGCAAGTGATGATTTTGCTTTCTTTTCCTTCTAAACCTAAATAGTTTATTGCTTCGTTTGAAACGAATCTATGGCTAGTTCCGTGGAAGCCGTATCTACGAATTTTATGCTCGCTGTACGCTTCGTAAGGAATACCGAATATATACGCTTTTTCAGGCATAGTGCTATGGAAAGTAGTATCAAATACGAGAACCATTGGAGTATCTTTCATAACTGCCATACAAGCCCTTAAACCCGCTACGTTTGCAGGTTGATGAAGTGGAGCAAATTCCGTAAGTTCAATACATTTTTGAATATTTTCTTCGGTTGCTAAAATAGGGCTATTAAACGTTTCGCCACTATGTACGAATCTATGACCTACCGCTGAAATTTCGTCCATACTCTTAATTACTCCGTTTTCCTTTGAAACTAAGGTTTCTAAAACGAGAGAAATTGCTTCGGTATGAGTAGGCATATCTTTTATAATTTCAATTTCAGTTCCGTTTGCTTTATGTTTTAAAACTGAACCGTTAAGACCAATTCTTTCACATAAACCTTTTGCAATTACGTTTTCAGTATCCATATCAATAAGTTGATATTTAAGTGATGAACTACCTGCGTTTATAACTAAAACTTTCATAAATTTCTCCTATATTATTTAATTTGTGTTTGAAGTGCGGTAATTGCAACTGCCGCAACGATATCTTCTACTGCACAACCACGAGATAAGTCGTTAATTGGTTTTGCAAGACCTTGACAAAGTGGGCCTATGGCTTGGAAACCACCTAATCTTTCAGTATTTTTGTAGTTTGAATTTCCCGTATCAAGGTCAGGGAAAACAAGAACGTTTGCGTGACCCGCAACCGTCGAACCGGGCGCTTTCATTTCACCTACGGAAGGAACGATCGCCGCGTCAAACTGCAATTCGCCGTCAAGCTTCAAGTCGGGAGCTTTCTCTTTTGCAATACGCGTAGCTTCCGCAACAGCCGAAACGTTGTCGTGCTTTGCGCTACCCTTCGTCGAGAAGGAAAGCATAGCTACTTTCGGGTCAAGCCCTAAAATCGCTTTTGCGGAGTTTGCCGTAGCAATCGCAAGGTCGGCAAGTCCTTCGCTGTCGTACGTGGGATTCAAGCCGCAATCGGCAAAAATAACCACGTCGTCAGG
>JAZRLL010000070.1:0-11812 GCA_045646745.1 Christensenellaceae bacterium | reverse complement strand
GACGGAGTAATTTCACTAATCAATAAAAGAACTACACCAGTGGTTTTTATTTTGTGGGGAGCAAACGCAAAATCTAAAAAAACTCTTATAGACGAAAAAAAACACTTAATTATAGAAAGCACTCACCCGTCTCCTTTCTCTTGTAGAAACGGATTCTTCGGTTCAAAACCCTTTTCAAAGGCAAACAACTTTTTAAAAAGCGTTAATATTGAGCCAATAGAGTGGGATTTAACGAAATAGTGATAATTTAAAATGAAAAAAGCCGAGTTTTAAAAACTTGGCTTTTTAAAATGCAATTTTTAATATTAAAATTCTTTTTTCGTAGTTCTATTAAACAACTTGTTAAACACTTCGTCTGCACTTTTATTTTCAAATAAAATACTATAAACTGCGTCAACGATAGGCATTTCGGTATTATATTTTTTACTTAACGATTTTAAGGCTTTACAGGTGTCTACGCCTTCGGCACTTTTTAAAAATTTTTCGCCTTTAATAAAGCACTCGCCAAACTTTCTGTTTCTTGAAAAACTTGAAAATAAGGTAGTTTCGTAATCTCCTAAATGGCAAAGACCGTATGCAGATAATTCGTTTCCGCCCATAGCCTTTATAAGCCTACCAACTTCTCTTGCCCCCCTTGCCATAAGCGGACCTTTAAGCGTTGAACAACCTGCTCCGTCAAGCATACCGGCGGCAATTCCCATAACGTTTTTTGAAGCACCGCCAATTTCGTTTCCAATAATATCGTCTCCGTAGTAAAACCTTATTAAATCGCTCTTTAAACTATCCGCAAGATAGGTGGTTAAATCTCTATTATACGAGTCTATAACCATACAATTAGGTTTCCCTTGCGTAAATTCTTGAATATGTCCAGGACCTAACCAAACTGCAATTTTGTTTTTATCTAAACCAAGTTCCATTAAAACTTCAGTTAGTCTTTTATTAGTTTCAATTTCAATACCCTTCATACAGAGTAAAACTTTTTTATCTTTTAAGCCGTATTTTATACCTTCAAAAACGACTTCTCTTAAAGATTGACTTAAAACGGAAATTATAACTAATTCGCTATTTTCAACGGCGTATTTTAAATCAGAAGTTAAACACACGCTTTTATCAAGTTTAACGTAATCGTTTTCGCCGTGCTGTTTTAATTGAGTAAAAGATTTTCCGTTTTCTCTACCCCACTCAATAACTTCGTGCTTTTCTCTTGCTAAATACCAAGTTATAAAACTACCCCATCTTCCGCAACCAAGTACCGAAATTTTCATTGTAAATTCTCCTATTTTAAATTAATAAGTTCTGCATTAACCATTTCTTGAAAAGATTTTAAAATGCCCAATTTTGCGTGATAAAATGTTAATCCGCCTTGAAAATAAACTGCGTAAGGCTCTTTTATAGGCCCGTCTGCCGAAAGTTCAATAGATGAGCCTTGAACGAAAGCACCCGCAGCCATAATAACTTCGCAGTCGTACCCTGGCATAGCCCAAGGAATAGGCGTTAAATAACTATCAACGGGAGCGGCACTTTGTATTCCCTTACAAAAAGCAAGCATACCTTCTTTGGTTTTTAATTCAACGGCTTGAATAATGTCGTGCCTACTTTCAGTTGAATTAGGAACGGTTTTGAAACCTTGTTTTTCGTACATGCAAGACGCAAATATCGCACCTTTTAAAGCCCCCGCAACTACCGTTGGAGATAAAAATAAGCCTTGATAAAACTTTGGTAAAACCCCCAAAGTTGCTCCAACTTCTTGACCTAACCCTGGTGCAGAAAGCCTATATGCGCACCTATCAATCAAATCTTCTCTACCGCAGATATAACCGCCGATTGGGGCTAGTCCACCGCCCGGATTTTTAATTAAAGAACCAACGGTTAAGTCTGCACCCACGTCGGAAGGCTCAATAGTTTCAACGAATTCCCCGTAACAATTATCTACCATAACTATAACCGAAGGTTTAATTGCTTTAACGAACTTAATTAACTCTCCGATTTGTTTAACTGAAAAAGACGGCCTTGTTTGATATCCTTTTGACCTTTGAATAGTAACCATTTTAGTTTTTTCGTTAATTGCCTTTTTGATGTTTTCATAATCAAAAGTTCCATCTTTTAATAAATCAACTTGCCTATACGAAACTCCGTATTCTTTAAGCGAACAAGTAGATTTTCTAATACCTATAACTTCTTCAAGCGTATCGTAAGGTTTTCCTACCGGCGACAAAAGTTCATCGTTAGGAAGTAAATTTGCAGATAAAGCAACCGTTAAAGCGTGCGTGCCACAAGTAATTTGTGGTCTAACTAGGGCTTTTTCCGTATGAAAAACGTCTGCGTATACTTTTTCTAATTTATCTCTACCAACGTCGTCGTAGCCGTAGCCCGTTGACGCTTGCATACACGCACCGTCAACCCTGTTTTTTTGCATCGCTAATAAAATTTTATTTTGATTATATTCGGCTACTTTATCAATGCTTTCAAACCTTTCTTTTAAAGTTGATAATATTTCTTCACCGTAGTTATACACCTTTTCTTGTATGCCTAAATCTTTATAACTATTAAACGTGTTCATTATGTCCTTTATTCGTTATTTTTTATAAATAACCTTAAAAATAATCTAATAAATTTTGGTGGTTTAAAACAATAAATTTTCATAAATACAACTCCTTAATAAAAACTATTGTATTATATGAAAAAAAGATTTAATTGTTTCTTAAACTGTCTATCGCCATCTTTTTATCTTCGTAATTAAATACCGAAGAACCTGCAACTATAACGTTTGCCCCCGCTTCTTTTACCATTTTAACGTTTTCAAGGGTAATACCGCCGTCAACTTCAAGCATAATATCCTTTTTAAACTCTTTTATAAGTTCTTTGGTTTTTTTAATTCTTTCGGTTGATGCTTCAATATATTTTTGACCGCCAAATCCTGGGTAAACGCACATAATTAAAATTAAATCAACGTAAGGAAGTAAATCTTTTAAAACTTCTACGTCGGTGTCCGGCTTTATAGAAATACCACTTTTAACTCCTAAACTTCTAATTTGTTCTAACACTTCTTTTACGGGTTTTTTAACCGCTTCGTAGTGAATAGTAATTATATCTGAACCCGCTTTCGCAAAATCGTTTATATATCTTTCAGGCTCAACAATCATTAAGTGAACGTCAAGTGGAATTTTTGAAACCTTTTTAATATCGCTAGTAATTTTGATACCAAAATTTAAGTTTGGAACGAAAACTCCGTCCATAACGTCGCAGTGAATAAGGTCTGCCCCGCCTTTTTCAATCTCGTTTATTTCTTTTCCTAATTCTGCGTAATTAGCAGATAAAATTGATGGTGAAATTAATATTTTTTCCATATTTTCTCCTGTAAATTTATATATTAAAATTTTATTATTTTTTTCTTTAATTATTTTCGTTTTCAACGAAACTTCTTCTAAGTTGACCACAAGCCCCTTCAATATCCGCTCCGTTTAGCCTTCTAACCGTGCAAGAAAGCCCTTTTTCTGAAAGTTTTGCCTGAAATCTATACGCTTCTTTTTCGGAGGTTGATTTCAGTCCGCTTTCTTTAACTTCGTTAAGTCTAATAATATTTATATGACAAGGTCTACCCTTTAAAAGTTTATATAGTTCTTCAATGCACTCATCAGAATCGTTTTCGCCTTTTACTAGCGAATACTCAAAGATAAACCTTCTTCCCGTTTTTTCAAAATAATAATCACAGGCCTTTAAAATTTCTTGATTAGAATACGCTTTTGCAATAGGCATTAAAATTTTTCTTTTACTATCAAAGGGTTGATGAAGTGAAATCGTTAAATTAACGGGAAGTTTTTCTTCTGCAAATTTATAAATTTCCTTAACTAAACCACAAGTTGATAAACTAATATTTCTTAAACTAACGTTAATTCCGTTTTCATCTGAAACTATCCTTAAAAATTTAACCACGTTATCGTAGTTGTCAAAAGGCTCTCCGCTACCCATTAAAACTATATTTTTAACGGCTCTATTTTTAACGTTTCCGCCGTTTGCCTTATTTACGAGTGCAACGGTAGAAAGCATTTCGCCACAAGTTAAATTTCTAACGAGTCCGCCTATCGTGGAAGCACAGAATTTACAACCCATCCTGCAACCTATCTGAGTGGATAAACATTGGGTATTACCGTAAAGATTTTGCATAAAAACGCCTTCAACGATATTCCCGTCGTGAAGTCTAAAAAGGTATTTAATAGTTCCGTCAACCGAAACCAACTTTTTCTCAATCTTAACGGGACAATCAACGTATTTTAAAAGTAGTTGCTCCTTTAAATTTTTAGATATATTAGTCGTTTCGGAAATTGAATTACCTTGATGCAAAGATAAATATAATTGCTTTGCCCTATATTTTGGCTCGCCAAGGGATATTATTAAATTTTCAAGTTCTAAGTATGATAAATCAGTTAAAATTTCCATTATTTAGTCCTTTTTAGTTTAGTAAAATAAAACCCCGCACCGCTTGATAAACTTGGCAAAAATTGAATTCCGTAGTCTAATTTTAAGCCGTTTAAACTACTATCGCATTTAACGATTTCAAAATTATTATGAGTTTTTAAAAAATTAGCAATTTGTCTTTCGTTTTCATCTTGTAAAACCGAACACGTTGAATAGCATAAAACTCCGCCGACTTTAACGTATTTGTGTACGTTATTAAGTATCTTTTTTTGAAGTTCTATTAAAGACGAAAGGTCTTTCTCTTTTCTATTTAGTTTTATGTCGGGATTGTCTTTTATAACCCCGCTTCCCGAACACGGCGCATCACATAAAACGCAATCATATTTAGAATCAAATTCCTGTTTGTAAATACAAGCGTCTAAAAGATGCGTTTTAATATTTTGCTTGTTCATCCTCTCTTTGTACGAGCTGATAAGTTCAACCCTATGCTCGTGAATATCACAAGCGTCAACGCTATTAAATTTATCCGATAAATACACCGCTTTACCGCCAGGTGCAGAGCAACAATCAAGCAACTTTTCGCCCTTATCAATCATATTGCAAATGGCAACCGAGCCGATTGATTGAAAAGTGTAAATTCCTTCGTAAAAATCGCTATCTAATTTATGTCCGTTTACTAAAAAGCAATCGCTAAACGGAGTTTTTTCATAAGAAATATTTTTGTCTTTTAAATATTTTTCTCCGTTAACGCCAAAGTTAAATCTAATATAAGTATTTTCAAAATCGCTACTTAAAATTTCGCTCGCTAAATTTAAGCCGTAATCTTCAATTAATTTTTCAACTAAAAATTTAGGTTGAGAGTATAAAACAGATAAATAATCTATCTCATTTTCGGGTAAAGTAATACCTTTTCTTAAATAATTTCTCAAAACCCCGTTAATAAAGCCCGCAGTACCACCTTTACCCAACTTTTTAGCAAGTTCCACGCAAGTATCCACTACTAAATGAGCCGGCGTTTTTAAAAAGATTAAAGAGTATAGACCAATTTTTAATATCGTTCTTACCGCAAGTTTTGGAGATTTGCTCGTAAACTTTGATAAAACGTAGTCTAGATAAATGTTTTTATCTAAAACCCCGTAGCAAATTTTATTAGTGTGAGAGCGAGAACTTTCTCTAATTAAAGTATCGTTTAAAGATTGTTTTAAAAAAGCCCCGTTATAAACTTTTTGCAAAATTGTATACGAATCGTAAAAAGTTATAATCATTTATTCACCTAAAATATATGAAACTTCTAAACTATTTCCAACTAAAAAGTCCCTTATAGGCATTTTTTTGCCACCTTCTAACTGAACTTCTAAAACTTTAATAGAATTAGTTTTACACCCAATTACTAATCCGTTTTTTAAATCACAACTAATAATTTCAGCAACTTTACCAGCCTTTTCACAAAATTCGGCTTTATATATTTTTAGGGTTTTTCCTTTATATTTCGTATAAGCAATAGGCCAAGGATTAAGCCCGTTAATTAAATTAATAATTTTTGTAGGCTCGCAATCAAAACTTATATTGCCCATTTCTTTTTTAATCATTTTAACGTGAGAAGATAAACTCTCGTCTTGTTTTTTATAAACGGCTTTTCCGCTTTCAATTAAGTACAAGGCTTCAACTATTAAATCTGCGCCTAAAAAGGACAATCTATCAAACAATTCGCCAGCCGTTTCGCCTTGATGAATTTTTAACTCTTTTGAAAGTATAATATCCCCGTTATCAATTCCTTCGTCAGTTTGCATAATGGTTACGCCACTATACTCGTCTCCGTTTATAATAGCCCATTGTATAGGAGATGCTCCCCTATATTTAGGAAGCAACGATGCGTGAATATTAATAACCCCGTATTTCGCAATTTCTAAAATTTGCTTTGACAATATCTGACCGTATGCGCAAGTAATCATAATATCGGGATTAAGGCTTTTTAAATCTTCAACGCCTTGACTACTTATATTATCGTAAGTTAAAACCTTAACTCCCCTATCAATAGCAAATTGCTTAACGATTGAAGGAGTTATTACTGCCTTTCTACCAACGGGTTTATCTGGCTGAGTAATAACTGCCAATACTTCGTGCGAACTATTTAAAAGGGCTTTTAAAGGTTTTATTGCAAAATCAGGCGTGCCTAAAAAAACTACTTTCATCTTTCAATATTTTTCCTTAAATTATTTGCTTTATCAATGTATAAAACGCCGTTTAAATGGTCGTTTTCATGGCTAACTGCTTTTGCGTGAAAATCACGTGCGGTTAACTTATGAGTTTTTCCGTATCTATCTTGATATTCAACGACTACCATCGTAGGACGCTTTACGTCCCCCCATTTACCCGCTACCGATAAACAACCTTCAACGCCGTATTGTTCACCGCTTTGAGATAAAATTTTAGGGTTTATAAATTCAACGTATTCCCCGTCAAAATCAACGATAAAAATTCTTCTTAAAACGCCAACCTGGGGTGCTGCAAGTCCAGCCCCCTCCGCCTTTTTTAAAGTTTCCTTCATATCGTCTAAAAGTTGATGGGTTTTTGAAGAGAAATCACTAACTTCAAAACACTTTTTTCTTAAAACGTCATCTCCAACTTGAACTATTTGTCTTATAGCCATCTTATTTCTCCTAATTCATATTTGATGGGTTTATTTCTAAATAACAATTAACGTTTCCAACGTTATTTTCGTTTGCAATTTTATAAAACTCGTCAATAATTTGGCTGTTGCCTTCTTTTACTCTTGCTAAAACTTGATATCTAAAATTGTTATTAATCCTTTTTACAGGACTTTTCATTTTGTCAAAATAAATAAAGCAAGCGCTATATTTATCGTAAACTTCTTTGCATTTAAAAAATACGGTTTTAAGCGTTGATAACGCTTTTTCTTCATCGTTGCCTTCAACCATAATTCTCAAAATATCGGCAAACGGTGGGAAATGCGAAGATTTTCTTAAATTGATTTCGTATTTGTAAAAACCTTCGTAGTCGTAGGCGGTTGCAAATCTTAAAATAGTGTTAAACGGACTATACGTTTGTAAAACCACCGTACCACTACTATCCGCTCTACCACACCTGCCTGAAACTTGGGTTATAAGTTGGAAAGTTCTTTCTCCCGAGCGATAATCTGAAAAATATAAACTCATATCGGCGTCAAGTATACCAACTAAACTAACGTTAGGAAAATCGTGGCCTTTTGCTATCATTTGAGTTCCAACTAAAATATCCGCCTTTCTATCCCCAAATTCCTTTAAAATCTTAAAATGACCTTCTTTATTTTGAGTGGTGTCGTTATCCATTCTCAAAATTCTTGCATCAGGGAATAATTCTTTAAGTTCGCTAACGACTTTTTGAGTCCCCGTACCGCTATAATTAATATTTACGCTACCGCAATCAACACAGCCTTCGGGCATTTTATAAGTTGCCCCGCAGTAATGACATTTTAAAATATCTTCGCTTTTATGATAGGTTAACGAAACGTCACAATGCTCGCATTTAGCAACGTATCCGCACTCTCTACAAATAATTTTTTGAGAATATCCCCTTCTGTTTAAAAATATCATGGCTTGATTTCCGTTTTCAATAGCCTTTTGAAGTTGATATTTAAGTTCGCCTGAAAAAGCAGACGGGTTTCCCCTTTTAATTTCTTCACGCATATCGGTAATAATTATTTTTGGCATAGGCTTTTTATTAGCCCTATTTTTCAAAACCGCTAAATTATACTCGCCCCTGCTTGCCTTTAAATAACTTTCAATTTTAGGCGTAGCGCTACCGATAACGAGTTTTGCGTTTTTATAATTTGCTCTAAATAACGCTATATCGCTAGTTATATATCTTGGAGAAGTTTCACTCTCGTAAGACTGCTCGTGCTCTTCGTCAATTATAATTATTCCAACGTCGTTAAGCGGAGCAAAAATAGCACTTCTCGCTCCAACGGCAATTTTGGCTTCGCCACTTCTTAATCGCCACCACTCGTCAAACTTCTCACCTGCGGATAAACCGCTATGTAAAATAGCGCAATCGTCTTTAAACCTACCACGAAGCCTTGATAAAGTTTGTGGGGTTAAGGCAATTTCGGGAACTAATAATATGGCGTTTTTACCAAGTTTGACCGTTTCTTCAATAAGTTTTAAGTAAACTTCCGTTTTTCCACTACCCGTAACTCCGTGAATAAGGGTTGGTTTATTAGAAGATAACACTACGTTTATTGCGTTTTCTTGTTCATCGGTTAATTTGACTTTAACGTTTTCGTTTAAAACGTTTTTATACGGAAGCCTAGATACTCTTTCTTCAATTATTTCAATAAAGCCCTTTTTAATTAAAGAGTTTAAGGCTTGTGAAGAATATTTTTCGTTTATAATTGACGTTTGAGTTTTGCCGTTTTCTTGCAAAAATTTTAAAATAGCAATTTGATTTTCGGCGTTTGCCCTTAAAGAAGATATAGCATCAGTTAAAATGACGTTTTCTTTTAAAAAAGCAAATCTAACGTTTTTTTGCCTAACTTTACCATTTCGCATTTCAGAAGGCAAAAACAATCTTAAAATACTTGCCATTGAAACGTGATACTTTTTGTGCATATAATTTGCTAAATCTAAAAATTCTTGGCTTAAAACGGGAATATCGTCAACCACACGCAAAACGTATTTTAATTTACTATCGTCAAAATCCGATTTTTCTTTAAGATTTATTATATAGCCTTCAATTTTTCTATTGCCAAAGGGCACGATAACCCTACTTCCACAAGTAAAATTAGAGGAAGGTATTTTATAATCAAAAATTTTATCAAGTTTTGAATTGGTTATATCTACTATAACTTCGGCAATCATAATTTCTCCAAAAAATTAGTCGGCAAACTTTTAATAGTTGCCGACTACTATTTTAACTGTTTATAACTGAAATTTTATCTTCTTCAATTTCCATAGCAGCAGCAGTTAAAGGTTTTTGATTATTAAAAACTGCATCGCTTCCTTGACTTTTAGATATATCTATAAGTTGCCTTGCTCTTTTTGAAGCAACAACGCATAAAACGTATTTAGAGCCTTCATATTTTTCGCCGAGTTTACTAGTTAAAGTGTCAATTGCTGGTTCGTTAATCATTATGTATAATCTCCTTTTATTCTATATTTTGAATTTGCTCACGCATTTTTTCTATTTCGCATTTTAAGTTTAGTGCGTAATTAGTTATTTCAATATCGTTTGACTTACTGCAAACGGTATTTGCTTCTCTATTAAATTCTTGAATTAAAAAGTCAAGTTTTTTACCAACGTCTTCCCCTTTTTTACAGATACTTCTAAATTGAGAAACGTGTGATTTAAGCCTTGTTAACTCTTCGTCTATATTAGTTTTATCTGCAAAAACAGCCGTTTCTTGAACTATTCTGCTTTGGTCAATTTGAGTATTTTCAAGCAGTTGAGAAACCTTCTCTAAAAGTTTTAGCCTGTATTCTTCTTGAAGCATTGGCGCTCTTTTAGAAATACTTGAAACTATGCTTTCAATATTTTCAACCCTAGAAAGAAGGTCTTTTTCTAATTTTTCACCTTCAAAATCTCTCATAACGTTTAAACTATCGCAAGCGTTTTTAATGGTTTCTTTTAAAATGCCTGATAAAAGTTCTAAATCTAATTCGCTTTGAGTTTGTTTTACAACGTCAGGCGTTTTTAAAATTGAAGTTAGGTTATAATCGTCTACCACCTCGTCAACTTCTTTTAAAATTTGCCTTGAAACGTTATAGTACGCTTTTAAAAGTGGAAGGTTAAGTTCAACGTCGTATTCACTTAAATCTTCTCTTGAATAAGAGATAAAAAGGTCGGCTTTACCCCTTTTAACGTTTTCTTGAACGGTTTTTCTAATAACGTCGTCTAACCCGATAAAAGAGCGTGGATATTTAGGCGAAACGTCTAAAAATCTATTGTTTACCGTTTTTATTTCAACTGAAAGTTTTATTCCGTTTTGGTTATATTCGGCTTTTCCGTAGCCCGTCATACTTCTCATAATTTTGCACCTTTATTATATATTATCATAAATTAAATAATATATCAAGTATTAATCAAGTTTTTAAACTCGTTTTCATCAATAATTTTAATGTTTAACGCCCTTGCCTTATCAAGTTTAGAGCCTGCGTTTTCCCCCGCTAAAACTAGATTAGTTTTAGAAGAAACGGAAGAAACTACTTCTCCGCCTAAACTTTCAATAATTTTAGTGGCTTCGTCTCGCTTAAAGGAAAGAAGCGTTCCCGTTAAAACTATCTTTTGATTTTTAAAGACGTCGCCTTTTGCTTCTTGAACGGCTTCAATCTCAATGCCCTTATTAATTAAATCGTTTATCTCTTTTAAATTCTTCTCGTCGTGAGTGAAGTTATAAATACATTTAGCGGTTATTTCGCCAACGTCTTTAATTTGAGAAAGTTCTTCGTACGTTAAAGATAAAAATTTTTGTAGCGTTTTAGAATATTCCGCTAGGTCTTTTGCCGTTTTTTTACCAACGTTATCTATTCCTAAGGAATAGATAAAAGCGTTTAACTTGCACTTTTTAGAATTTTCTACCGCAGTCAAAAAGTTATAGGCTTTTTTATCTTTAAACCCTTCAAGCGATAAAAGTTCAAGTTCGGTAATATCGTATAATTGCGACGGCTTTTTAACGTTTAAATAATCAAATAATTGCGATGCGGTCATTTCAGAAAACCCGTCAATATTCATACCGTCTTTTGAAGCGAAATTAGTTAAAGTTCCAACTACCCTTGGTTTGCAATCAAGGTTTCTACAAAATAAATTCGCCCCGTCTTCTACGAGCAAGGAATTACAATACGGACAATTAGTTGGCTTTTCAATATCCAAAGAATTGTCAAAATACTCGGTTGCACCTAAAATTTCAGGAATAACTTCGTTGCTTCTTCTAATTAAAACCCTACAATTTTTCTTAACTTTTTTTCTTAAAATATCACCAAAATTGTTAAGAGTTGCCTTTTTAACGGTTGCACCTGCTAATTCTACGGGTTCAACTAACCCAAGCGGAGTTAATTTCCCCGTTCTTCCAACTTGCCAAACAACGTCGTTTAAAATGGTCGTTAATTCTTCCGCCCCAAATTTAAAAGCCATAGCCCAACGTGGAAATTTATCGGTAAAACCAAGTTCTTCCCTGACGCTATAATCGTTAATTTTTATAACTGCGCCGTCCGTTAAATAATCTATTTCTTTTCTCTGTTCTTCAATCTTTTTGATTGCTTTTTTAATTTCTTCTAAACTTTTACAAACGGATAAAAATCCGTAAACTTTAAAGCCGTTTTTCTTTAAAAATTCAAAACACTCTATTTGAGAATTTATTATATCTTCTTCAATATAATTTACGTTGTAAAAAAGTATTTCAACC
>JAZRLL010000069.1:0-4671 GCA_045646745.1 Christensenellaceae bacterium | reverse complement strand
AATATTAACGTTTATACTTTGGATAGTATGTTTGGTTATTGATGGCAAATTTATTAATAACGACAATCAAGAAGTTGCCGATTGGATAGAGCAAGAAAAAACAATAATATAGTATAAATAATTAAAAACAAATAAAGCGTAAAAACACACTCAAACGAGTGTGTTTTTGATTGTTTTAAAATATTTTTTATCCAATAATATCAATAAGGTCAGAAGGTTTTTCAGCAAAAACTTTTGCTCCAACTTCACCTAATTGTTCTTTCGTTCTGTTTCCCCAAAGCACGCCTATTGAATTTATGCCTGCGTTTATTGCGGTAATAATATCTGGCTCGCCGTCGCCTACCATAAAGGCGTTTTCTTTATCTATTTTGTAAAAATTAAGCAATCTTAAAATTTCGTTAGGTGATGGTTTAGAGTTAGCCGTTCCGCCAACGCCTGTAATTTCGTCAAAAGGAAGTTTATCTAAAATTTTACGTCTAAAAATTGGCAATTCGTCTTTGGCTTTATTAGTTAAAACAGTTAAGATATAACCTTTTTTCTTTAATTTAAATAAAACTTCTTCTAATCCGTCAAAAACTTTGGTATGGTCTGCGCCTTTTTCTAAAACCAATTTAGCGTAGTCGTTCCAAACGGACGAAACTTCTTCATCGCTTGCGTCGTGTCCTATAAGAGTTCTAATATAAGACATAGCGTCCTTTCCGTTTGCTAATCTAATTCTTTCTCTATCAACTAACGGATAGCCTATTTCCGCAAACAATTCGTTAGCACATAATAAAAGGTCTTCTTCCGTATCTAAAACGGTGCCGTCTAAATCAAACATTACAAGTTTTTTCATAACTTTGCTCCGATAATTTTTTCAAACACATTATAGCAAATAGTATATTTAATGTCAAACGATTAACACTTTAAAAAAGAAAAACAAAATTTAATTAACAACGCTTTTTGCTTTACAAACGTATAAGCGTTTGTTATAATTAATCGGTAAATAAAAGGGGAAACAAATTATGATAGAAATAATAGGTCAAATAATAGGAATTTTTGCTGTAGCGGTACTTTTTTCTGCATATCAAATGAAAAGCAGAAAAGCCCTTTTACTATTGCAAATGTTAGGAATAGCCCTTATTGTTGTTCAATATTTTATGATAAACGCCATAACCGGTGCAGTTTTAAACGTTGTGTGTTTAATTAGAACTATTTTCTTTTATTTTACAGAAGGTAAAATTAAAAACTATACGCTTAAAAATTACGTTTTTCCAATTTTCTTTGCAGGTTTAGTATGCGTGTTTGCAATATTTTCTTGGGAAGGATGGCACTCTATATTAATGCTCGTAGCCCTTGCGATAAATTCCTTTTGCACAGGAGCGTTCAGCCCACAAAATTTCCGCAAAAGTTTAATTTTAACTTGCACGCTTGCCTTTATTTACAACGTTATAGTTTTCTCTATCGGTGGAATGTTAAACGAAACGCTATCTATTGTTTCGGCAGTAATTGGAATTATAAGATATAATAAAATGCTCAAAGCAAAATAATAAAATATAACCAAAAAATAAAGCCCCCTATTCGTTTATTGCGAATAGGGGGAATTTTTAATTATTTGTTCTTTTTATAGTTTGCTAGCGTTTTTAAAATCTTTTCCCAACGTTGCTCAAAGTCAATAGTAGAAACGTCTGGCGTGTAGCCGATATTTAAATAAGTTTTAATTGCTGCAAGCCTAAAATCGTTAGTTGATAATCTTGCCGTTTTCATACCGCCTTTTTTAAGGTAGTAAAGCATAAGTTTACTTAGAAGGTTTCCAATGCCTTTTCCTTTTGCTTCGTCTAAACAAGCAACCATATGAATAAGGCCTTCGCCTTCTTTTGCGTAGTTATAAATAACCGATGAAGTTGCAATAGGCTTTCCGTCAACTAAAATAAAGAAACAATAGTCTTTACTAAAATTATGCACTTGCTCCGTTGACATTTTGTAATAGCCTTCGCTTACCGGTCCAGAAGTTAAAGCGGATATAATGCGCATCCAATGTTCTTTGGCGTTTTCTAAATTTGTAAAGTTAACCACTTCTACGCCTTCTGGCAAAGTAGGGTATATAGGCTCTGTGCCGTCGTTTTCCCACCACATAACTAATTGTGGTAATATTGGGTCTTTTCTAATAGGTTGCTCGTCTGCAAGTTCTTCAATGAAGAAATGTTCGTAGCCCTTATCGTTAAGAGTTTTTGCAAGTGAAAGCAATTTTTCTAAACCGTTTGAATTTAAAAGTTCTTTTTCGTTTAAGAAGTAGCCGTAATAATCGTCGTTAGTATTTAAAAATTCTTTAAAATAAAGATAGGTGTCTTTACTATAAAACAAATCGCAAACTTCTAATTCTTCCGCTTTTCTTTGAGAAGTTAAATTGTTGTAAGCGGTAGTTTCTTCATCAGTTGAAATAGCGTTTAAAATTTTAACGCCACAATCTTTTAACGCTTTACAGCCTTCTTGACTCACACCCGTTCCTAAAACGGAAGTTCCAAAAGTAAAGTTTTTATTCGTTGCAAATCTTAAAACTTCGTTTCTAACCAACGTAAAATCATTTTTTACGGTTTCGTAATCAGCACTGATATAGGAAGTTCCTTCTTGTTTTGCGCAAAAACCAAATTTTAACCAATCGCTAACCGAAGAAAATTCTTCTTTATAAGCGTCAGTCGTATCTGCAAGAGAAAAATCTTTTTGAGAATAAAATAAATTTAATTGAACTTTTACCCCGTATTTTTCGTGAGCGTCTTTTAAGCCCTTAAAAAAAGAATTATCAAAAACCGATAAAGGTTTTTCGCTCGTTAAATTTTTCAAGCAAGAAATAGAGTTGTCAACGTAAAAATAAGCCCTTTTTTTCATTATTATTACTCCTTAAAAGCATAAAGTTTGTTTTTTTAATATAGTACTAATATTTTGTGGATTTGTCAATAAAAAATTTAAAATTAACGGGTATTTTTTCTAAAAATTTTTAAAAGATTAAAAACTTATTAATTTTTATGCAAATACTTGACAATAGATTGATTAAACCGTATAATTAAAAAAAATAAATTTAATAAAAAATGGTGAAAATATGAAAAAAATTAGATTAGGTGTCGTAGGTTTAGGATATAGGGGCAGAGCGATGTTCAATCTTGCTTGTGATAGTTTTGATTTTGTTATTCCAGCGGCCGCTTGCGATATAATTGAAACGAATTGGACAGAGAAGAGAATGGGCGTAAAAATGTCAATGCAAGAAAGGTATCCAAACACTGCTTTTTACACCGATTACGATAAGATGTTAGACGAGGCGAATTTAGACGTTATTTTAGTAGAAACGGGTGCGGACATACACGCGGACTTTTGTATAAAAGCACTTGAAAAGAACGTAAACGTTTTATCAGATATTCCTAACGTTTTAACTTTGGAAGAAGCGGAAAGACTTTGGAAAGCCGCTGAAAAATCAAAGGCGTTAATCTCAACGGGAGCAAACCCAAACTATCAAAAATTCGCGGTACTTCTTAAAGAGTACTACGATAAAGGATTGCTTGGCCACCCTTATTGTATGGAAGGCGAGTATATCCATTGGGCAATGCCAAACACCGATGATTCGGCAAGAATGTACGAAAACGGAAGTAATTGGCGTGAAAAATTAATACCTATAAGGTATTGTACTCACTCACTCGGCCCACTTTTAAACGTATTAGACGAAGAGTTAAGATACGTTAGTTGTTTTGGTACGGGCAACCACGCTGACGATGATTACGATGCTTTTGGAAGACTCGTAACGGACAAGAGTAATCTCGCAACCGATAATATGGAATGCGCTAACTTCCAAACTGAATCAGGCGTAATCGTAAGGCTTATGAGAAACGGTCGTTGTCGTGCAAAAATCGGCCACCACAATTACAGAGTTTTTGGTACCGAAGGCTATATGGAAAGAATTGAAAGAAACGAAAAAGCCGTTATTAGATATAACTCTACAAGGTCGGAAGAAGATAAAGAACTGCAAGAAATCGGTGGTGAATTTATGCCACCAGAATACGCAGGCAATCCAAAAGCGGTAGGACACGGCGGAATAGACTATGCTATGTTTGACAAGTTCTTTAAGGCTTACTTTAAAGGCGAGCCAGCCGTTAGTTTAAAAGAAGGCTTAAAAATGACGCTCCCTGGAATTTTTGCAGAATTTTCTATTAAAAGAAAGGGTGAACGTATCCGCATAGTTTATCCTTGGGAAAAAGATTGGACTACTAAAATTTAATTTTAAATATAAATATTTAAACCCCGAAGAAATAAAAATTTCTTCGGGGTTTAGTTTTAAATTAAAATAGTTCGGTGTTAGGGGTTATAAGTTTACATTTTGTTCTACTAATAGCGTCAATAAATTGTTTAGGCGGTTCGGTTTCGGTTATTAAATAATCAATTTCATCAAAATTAAAATCGTGAAACATAAAAGTTTCGCCAAATTTAGTAGAGTCGGCTAAAACGGCAACTTTTTTAGAGTTTTTTCTCATACGTTGTTTTAATTTAGACTGCTCTAAACTAGCGTCGTTTATTCCTGCTTCAAGCGAAACGCCAGTACAAGAAAGTATAGAAATATCTGCAAAAATACGGGAAATGTAATCCATAGTATCCGTACCCGTTATAGAGTTTGAGTGATTTGCAACGAGTCCGCCTGCAATATAAACT
>JAZRLL010000068.1:0-5301 GCA_045646745.1 Christensenellaceae bacterium | reverse complement strand
TTACGATTATTTAGATATTGATTTATTAAAAGTTGGTCATCACGGCTCAGCCACGTCAACGACTAGTGATTTGATAGACGTGTTAAAACCGGAACACGCAGTTATACCTTGTGGTGAAAATAGTTACGGGCATCCACATCAAGAAGTTTTAGAACTATTAAATTTAGCGATGGTATCTAAAACGAGCGAAAGGGGAACGATAAAATATTTAATTAATAGATACGGTACGCCAACTTGGAGTTATATTAAGTAACAATTTTTAAATTATAAAGTTATTAAACCTACAATTAATTTTGTAGGTTTTTTCTTTTACAAAAAAACATATAAATTTACTTTTATTTACAAATTTTATTTTTAAAAATAAGTTAATATATTTTTATGATAAATTTTAGGAGTTAAAATGAAAGTAAAATATAACGTTAAAAACAGAGTTTTATACATTTATTTATCAGGCGAGTTAGATGAATTTACTTCCAAGCCGACAAAGGACGCCATAGATAAAATTTTAGATGAAAACAAGTTAATAAAAAGCGTAGTATTTAATTTTTCCGAACTATCGTTTATGGATAGCACGGGAATAGGAATGCTACTTGGAAGGTATAAAAAAATTAAGGCAAACGGTTTAGGGGTGTTTATAGAAAAACCCACGTTAAACGTTGAAAAAGTGTTAGAGATAGCAGGTTTATATAAAATAATGCCAAAAATATAAGAGGAATATATGTATAATAAAATAAATTTAAAATTTTTATCATTGTCACAAAACGAAAGTTTCGCAAGAAACGTTATTGCATCTTTTATTTTGCCACTTAATCCAACGATTTCTGAAATTAACGATATTAAAACTGCCGTTTCAGAAGCCGTAACTAACGCAATCGTTCACGGGTATAAAAATAAGGAAGGTATAGTTGAACTTAACGCTGAAATTAACGAAGACAAATTACATATAGTTATTAAAGATTACGGCGTTGGAATAGAAGACGTTTCAAAAGCAGTAGAGCCATTTTACACCACTTTAAGTGAAGAAGAAAGGTCTGGTATGGGCTTTACGATTATGAAAACATTTATGGACGAATTTTCAGTTGAGTCATCTTTAAACGAAGGCACCGTAATTACAATGACTAAAAAAATTGCAAAATAATAAGGTTTTATAATTATGCTTTCTTTTGAAGAAACTATTTATCACGTAAGAAAAGCAAAGTTAGGAGATGAAAACAGTAAAGAAGTGCTATTAAAAAACAATACTTTACTGATAAAGAGTATTGCAAATAGATTTAGAAATAAAGGCGTAGATTACGATGACCTATATCAACTTGGTTGTGTAGGTTTTTTAAAAGCGATTTCAAATTACAACGAAGAATTTAACACTCGTTTTTCAACCTACGCCGTTCCGATGATAATGGGCGAAATAAAAAGGTTTTTGCGTGATGACGGCGAAATTAAGGTTTCAAGAATAATTAAAATGCAATACGTGGAAATTTCTAAATTTACCGAAAAATATATAAAAGACGTGGGCAAAGAGCCAACTATTGAAGAAATTGCTAGTGCTTTAAACTTATCAAAAGAAGATATAGTTTTAGCACTTGAATCAAATAAAATGCCAATATCGTTATACGAAAACGTAGACGACGGTGATGAAAAATCCCAAACCTTAATTGACAAAATTCCGTCTAATTACTCCGAAGACGAACACGTTAATAATTTGTATTTGCAAAGTTTATTAAACGCTCTTAACGATAGGGAAAGAAAAATACTAATTCTAAGGTATTTTAGAGATAAAACCCAAGGTGAAGTTGCTAAAATTTTAGGTGTTTCGCAAGTTCAAATTTCAAGGCTTGAAATGAAAATTCTTAAAAAAATTAAAGAAAAAGAAGAAAGGAAACTAAAAGCGTAGTATTTTTTATAATTTATTGAAAATAATACTATTATGAAAAAATATAAAGAAATTTTAACTGAAACGGAAAGTTTTATAAATTCAAGTGAAATTTTAATTAAGGAAAGAAAATATGACGGGAAAAAATAAAGATAATTATAATCAAAAATATTTAGATTTAGTGTCAAACATGTCTCCTAAAACCAACGAATTTAAAACACTTTTTCACGCATTTTGGGTGGGTGGTGTTATTTGTTTAATAGGTCAAACTATAAGGTACGTTTTTATGTACGTTTTCGGGTTATACGGAGACGTTTTAGCAGGTGCAACTTCTATCGTAATGATTTTTTTAGGCTCGTTTTTAACGGGGCTTGGCGTTTACGATAGAATAGGTAAATACGCAGGTGGCGGTTCAATAGTTCCAATAACGGGTTTTGCAAATTCAGTAGTTTACCCGCTATGGAATTTAAGTCAGAAGGCTTTATTTACGGTTTAGCCGCTAAAATGTTCGTAGTTGCAGGACCAATTATAGTTTTCGGCACTTTGGGTAGCGTTGCGGTTGGAATAATATATTACGTTTTAGGTCTTATTGGAATAATTTAAACAAAAAAAGTAATTTTTTTAACTTTTAAGCATATTATAGGATAGATATTGCTAAAAAAAATTCAAACACATATTAAATTTTATTCGCTTGTGGCTAAAACACAAAAAAAGTGTAAAAAAAATGTTGACAAGTGTTTTTAAATTTAGTATAATCGTTATGTGTTAGATAGCAATATCTTTCATAAAATTTTAAAATTCGGCACGTTGTGTCAAAGGAGGATTACATAATATGGCTATTGCAGGTTTAATTTTAGGTATCGCTGCATTACTTTTCTCAATCATCGGTCCTTTCGTTACTTACATTCTTTGCCTTCTTGCTTTACCAGCAGCAATCGTTGGTTTAGTTCTTTCAGTTAAGGCAGGAAAAGCTGCTCCAAGTGGTGTTGCTAAAGCAGGTACTGTTATTGGTATTATCGCTGTTGTTCTTGGCTCTATCGCATTCTTATTCTGCGGTCTTTGCGGTCTTTGCGCTCAAGTTGCTTTATGCACAGCTGCTGATGCTGCTGGCAAAGTTGCTGGTTCTCTTTAATTTGAACCAACGTGTTATCTTTATATAAGATAAACAAAAAATTGAACCGTACCCGAAATAACATTTAAAAGTGTTTTTTCGGGTACAATTTTTATAAGAGAAAATTATTATGATTAAATCTTTTACGATATTTGGAAAAGAATTTCCATTTTACGGCATGTTATTTGGATTTGGATTGCTCGTAGGTGGACTTTTAGGTATTTTTAGGGCTAAAAAATATAAAATTGATTGGTACGATGCTTTGTGCGGTGCCGTTTACGCCGGTTTAGGCGCTATATTGGGAGCAAAAGTGTTGTTTATTATAACTTCACTTCCATCACTTATTCCAGCTCTTATTAGCGGTAAGATAACCATTTTACAAGCAATTACCAACGGATTCGTATTCTATGGTGGCTTGTTAGGTGGCGTGCTTGGATTATTTATTTACTGCAAGCAATATAAACTTGATTTCGTTTCGTATGCAAGCATTTTTGCGCCAAGCGTTCCGTTTGGTCATATGTTTGGTAGAATAGGTTGCTTCTTATCTGGTTGTTGCTACGGCATTATTTATGATGGTCCTTTGGCGTTCACTTATCCGGTTGAAATAATTGGATACGACGATTTGGGTAATGCGTTATGTTACGAGCCTTTTGAAGGTAATCCAAGGCTTCCAATTCAGTTAATTGAAGCATCTTTCTTATTCGTTTTATGGATTACTACTGAAATAATGTTCTATAAATCCAAAAAGAAAGGTTTGCCACTTTATACTTACGCAATTTCTTACGCCGTTGCAAGATTTATATTTGAGTGTTTCAGGGGTGATGCTATTAGGGGTAAAATTTGGATTCTTTCAACTTCTCAAATAATTAGTCTTGGTATTTTGATTTTCGTTGGCTACGTGCTTATTAAAAATTATATTATTAATTATAAGCAAAAAAAAGGAATAGCCGACTCACCTATCAATAATAACGATAATAAAGTAGAATAGTCATATATAATATTTAATATAAAATTAAAAGCATTTGTGAAAACTCACAAATGCTTTTTTTTGATATTAAAAACCCCGTGTTTAACCGTAATAGTCATAGAGATTTTGATAACTATAAAAGGATAGCATATATCTTGCTATCCTTTTACATTATAGAAGATTACTCTATCTTATAAAAAATCCATTAACCTTAACGCTACGGTCCCATAATAGATATTAGGTCGTAGCCCTTCTCCTTGCCGACTTTCATCATGTATTCCATGCGGTAGAGGAAGCGCTGATAGAAATCAACGATAAGTTCCACTTCGGTATCGTTCTCTGTAGGTTTGTTGGTATTATACCTTGCCACCTCTTCTTTGCTGAGATTTTTAGCATAAAGTAGTTGATAGGTTTCTATGCCTCTTTTTATTTTTAGCTTCTTGGTGTACTCGGTTTCTTTCCCCGATATCAACGCATCGACGGTGTCCGCTATATCCTTGAGAATATGCGTCATCTGGTCGTATGTAAAAAAGTTATGCTCCAGGTACCATTCAAAGCCAGAAACATCTCTTCTATGCTTGTTCGCGTCGATTTCTTCGTCAAAATATTTGTAAAGGAAAGGCGTTAGGTACTGATCAACATCGTCTTCCTCAATTGAAATTTCAATGCTGTGCATTTCTGCAACGCTATCTAAAGCGCCACTATCTTCATAATCAAGCACTCTTACGGGCATTATCCAAAAATACGACGAACTGTCGTGTCCATCGACGATGCCGATTTGTTTCTTGAAAATGTCTCTGCCAATGAGCCTCAACGCCAGTTCCTTTATTTGTGTAAGCACCTGTGCATTGTCGCTTTTGTTCGCCGCTGTTGCTGCGAGCAATTTATGAATTTCTTCATATGACTTTTCGCAAATATCCGACCTCAACAAAAGGTGGTGAATTGCGTAATAAACTTCGTCATCGGACATGTATGCGGCATAGTCCTCTTGGATTATGTCCATCATATCCCGAATCCATAACTGTGAGGGATTGCACAATCTCATGAAATCAGTTTCGCTTTTTGGGAATACGCCGTTCATCGCGTCTATGAGTTCTTCTCTGGAAATATCGTCGTAATTAGCGACGGTTAGATAGTCATTGCCTGCGTTGCGGTGTTTCCTCCAATGTTTGTTTTTGGGACTATAAATATAGTAAAGATACCCTCTATGTGTTACGAAAATCAAATTTTCTTGATAAAACTTTACCGCTTCAAACTCATCGAATAATTTCATTGTGCCACCTCCTTTTGTTTTGTTTTTTTAATCAATCCCACATTATCATATTTCCAATGACGAGTTCGCTCTTGCATTTG
>JAZRLL010000067.1:0-12211 GCA_045646745.1 Christensenellaceae bacterium | reverse complement strand
ACTATAATGCGTTAGTTATTAATAACTAACGCATTATAGTTTAAATTTATATTAATCTTTTCTTTCCAAAATAGGCTCAATCAAAACTTTTGATTCTTCTTCGCCGACTAAATTTTTAATATATTTTTCATAGTCTTTTTCAGTTAGATTATTTATTTTGTGTTTTTGTTTCGTTCTCATAATTTTTATAAAGCCAAATTTTTTGGAAGTTCAATTTCTAACGTGGTCATTTTCGCCTTACAAAGTGGACATTGTTCCATGGCTTTTTCCCCTTTCATTTCATAACCGCAAGACGGACAAACCCATTTTTTAACTTTTTCGCTCTTATAAAGTTCACCATTTTTTAATTTTTCGTATAAATGTTTTAAGATTTTTTGATGTTTTAATTCTACTTCTCTAATCATAGAAAACAAGTTAGCAATATTATCAAAACCTTCTTCTTTTGCAGTTTTTGATGCGTATTTATAAAATTCTGCTTCGTCGCCTTCATCTTGGGCGGTAAATTTTAAATTTTCTACCATATCCCATTTTTGTCTAAACGGAAGTCCTACGCAAACGTCTTCGTTTTCAATAGTTTTATTAGACACCTTTTCAATTTCAGTATAAAGCATTCTTGCGTGGTTAAATTCTTGATAAGCAATTTCATCAATAATTTTTGCAAGACCTTCATAGCCGTTATATCTTAAACCGTATTCAACGAATTCGTATCTCGTTCTTGCACAGCATTCAGAGATAAAAGCCTTTTTTAAATTTACAAACGTTTTACTTTTTTTAAGTTCCATTTTATTTTCCCCCTTAAACTAATTATTGCCAAAATTATCAGTTTCATACTAAAAATATAACGGATTTTAAAATTTAAACGTTTTATAATATTTTAAAGAAAAAAAGAAGCGCACTAAATAAAGTACGCTTCCAATTTATTATTTTTTAAGTGGTTCTACGTGAAGTTCGTTTAATTGCTTATCGCTAACTAAATCAGGAGCGCCCGTCATTAAACAAGATGCCGTTTGAACTTTTGGGAAAGCAATAACGTCTTTGATGGAATCTGTTTTGGTTAAAAGCATAGCAAGTCTATCAAGTCCCAAAGCGAGTCCCCCGTGTGGTGGAGCACCGTATTTAAACGCATCAACGAAAAAACCAAATCTTTCTTCAATATCTTGTTTAGTAAAGCCTAAAATATTGAACATTTTTTCTTGAATTTCACGCCTATGAATTCTTATCGTTCCGCCACCTGCTTCTTGACCGTTAATAACGATATCGTAGCCTTTTGCCCTTGCTTTTAAAGGTTCCGTTTCACAAAGTTCAAAGTCTTCGTCCATAGGAGAAGTAAACGGATGATGAACTGCAACGAACCTGTCTTCTTCTTCGCTATATTCAAACATAGGGAATTCCGTAATCCATAAAATATCGTAAGTATTTTTATCAATTAAACCGTATTTTTCTGCAAGATAAAGTCTTAAACCGCCTAACGTGTTAAATACCACGTAATCTTTATCCGCAGCAAAGAACAACACGTCTCCTTCTTCAAAGTTTAACCTCTCGGTTAATTTTTTAAGGTTGTCTTCACTTAAAAATTTTAAGAAAGAACCCTTAATTTCTCCGCCTTGTGGGAAGGATAACCAAGCCAAGCCCTTTGCTCCCAAAGTTTTAACGTATTCGCCTAAGCCGTCAATATCTTTTCTTGATAATTTACTTGCAAAGCCTTTTGCATTAATTGCCCTAACGCTACCTTTAATAACTCCGCTGATTGAAAGAGCGTCTTGGAAAACTTTAAAATCGCACTCTTTTGCAATATCTGAAACGTTTTGAAGTTCAAGACCAAATCTCGTATCAGGCTTATCAGAGCCAAACCTTTCCATCGCTTCTTTATAGGTTAATTGTCTAAAACGGTTTTCGCCTAAATCTAAATTGATGGTTTCTTTAAAGATGTTTTTAATTAAACCTTCTATTGGATACAAAACGTCGTCAACTTGTTCAACGAAACTCATTTCAATATCAATTTGAGTAAACTCCGGTTGACGGTTAGCACGCAAGTCTTCATCTCTAAAACATTTAGTTATTTGATAATATTTATCAAAACCAGAAATCATAAGAAGTTGTTTATAAAGTTGTGGAGATTGTGGCAAAGCGTAAAAACACGTTGGATGAACTCTTGATGGAACTAAATATTCCCTTGCCCCTTCTGGTGAAGATTTACCAAGCATTGGAGTTTCCAATTCAATAAAACCGTTGTTATCAAGATAATTTCTAGTTGCCTTGGTTATTTTATATCTCGTAATTAAGTTTTGTTGAATAGAAGGACGCCTTAAATCAAGGTACCTATATTTAAGCCTTAAATTTTCATTAACTTCGGTTTCGTCTAAAATTTCAAAAGGAGTAGTATCTGCTTCTGATAAAATTTTAAGTTCGCTTGCTAAAATTTCAATATCGCCCGTTTTAATTTTATCAGTTTTGTTTTCCCTTTCTCTAACTACGCCTTCAATTAAAAGAACGTATTCTGAACGAACCGTTTGAGCCTTTTTAAAAAGGTCTGGCGTAATAGACTCGTTAAACACTGCTTGAACAAGTCCTTCTCTATCCCTTAAATCTATAAAAATTAAACTACCGAAATTTCTTCTTTTTTGCACCCAGCCGGTAATAACTACCTTTTTACCTACGTCCTTAGATGAAAGTAAACCGCAATAATTAGTTCTTCTAAGGTTTCCCATGTTTTCAGCCATATAAAATCTCCGTGATTATAATAATATAATTAGTATTTTATTATATTCTAATATTCCTTACGAAAAAAGTCAATCCTTTTTAACCGTTCTAAAAAAACTTTCGTATGTGATTATTTTTGAATCAAGTGAAATTTTATTAAAACCTTTATAATATTTTAAAGGTGCCGTTGAAATTTTCTCAATCACAGGCTTTTTTAAAGCGTACATAAAAGCAAACGGAAATCTAGTTTTATCTATATTATCATATGAACCGAACGTTCTGTAAATTAGCCTAATTTCATCTTCTTTGATTTCAAATAAAAGTCCGTTATCTTTTTCCGTAGTGATGGTATTAATAAAACCCTTAGTGGTATCACACGCCAAGTTTTCTGCAATTAATCCCGTCCCGTTTGGCCCTCTATATACTGCTTCTTGGGTTTCTTCATCTTTTACGAAATGACTCTTGTCTAAACATATAATTCTATGAACGTACCTTTCAATCGTACCAGCATACATATCAAGTTTATCACAAGCATCGCCAATTTTTAAAAGTGGTCCGTTTATATGAACGGTTATAGCGTTTTCTTCGTGCTTAACAAACCCGTCTCTTACCTCAGTAAACTGCCCCGTAATTCCATATTGAGCGTTTACAAACGTGCTTCCGATTGCGCTTTCGTTAACTTTCATAACTAACTTATCGTAAGGTCTAAACATATTAAACTTTTCTTTATCTATTACCTTAATTTCGTTAGTTCCTAAAATTTCAAATTTATTAACGATTTTTTGAGTATCCCACGTTTCAAAATTAATAAGTTGTGAAAGAGTTGTAGTACTAACGTGCCCGCTAATATTAAAAAGTCTACAATATACGGTAGTGTTATAAACCGCTCTACCACCTATTGGAATTTCTATCGTTCCCGCTTTATCAACAACGCCACTTATAGTCAATATTCCCGTTTGAGAGTCTGTTGAAACGTTTAACGAACCGATATTCCCCTGAAAATCATTCATAGATATTAAATTATTGCTTTCACACCTTATATCTAATCTGCGTTTGCCGTAATTTTTATCGTATACGTCTTCAACCAACGTTCCTAAACCGTTTAAACGAGTCTCTAACGGCTCCGAAATAGAACGAGTAATTTTACTTTCTCCGTGTAATTGATAATTGTAAGTTTCGCCTTCGTTCAAAACGTATTCCGTGTGGTTAAAAGGCGTGGGCTCGTTATAAATAACAGAAGTTTTTTTAAACTTTAAACTATTTGCGTATACGACGCTTGAATTTCTTAAACGAATAAATTCAAATTTATATACGCCTTGTTTGGGAAAGAATTTTCCGCCTGACGTGTCGTCGCCTGCAAATTCTATATCTCCCGACACTAAACAACTATTCACATTATTAAAATTGGCAATTACCGACGCTTTTAAAGTTGCGGTTTCGCTATTGAAATCGTCGGTTGAAATAATTACTTCTTTTGGATTTGAAACATAATAAGTACAATCATTTTCAAGGTTAACAACTGCATTTTCATCGTCAACTTGCTTAAAATTTCCTTTTATTGAAAAATGCACTTCGTTTGAACCGTCAAAGTACACGTCGTCTATATAGAGCGGATACTTCGTTTTTTCCATGTACGGCAAAGTTCCACTTGCGGGCATCGCCCCCACGTCTTGATAGGTAAGCGACACGTTTCCCATTTTTCCGTTTACCGTTTTTACGATAGTTTGCTCAAAAGCATTCGCTAAATCTTCAACTGATTGTCTTATACTATCCGTTTGGTTTTTTAAATTTTCGCAATAAGAAACTTCGTTTGAAATCTTGTTTTCTAATTCGTCTATTACAGACGGCAAAACCTTTTCAAACGAAGCGTTTCCGTTAACGGAATTTATAACGTCAAAAATAAAAACGTTGGTTTTGTAAATTTCGGTTTTTTGAACGTTTTCAAAAGATATTTGAGCCGACACAATTCCTTCTTTCATAGTTATACTATCGTTTACCATCATTGAAAAGTATATTTCGCTATCAGTTTGAGTTTTTTCTAACGCTATTTTATCCGTACTTAAATCGTCCCTTTCAACGTTTAAATATGCAGTTTTATCAGTTAAATCTACTCCGTCGTTAATTTTAGCAACCGTAAAAATTAGTCTAGTGGTATTAATATCACTTTCATAAAACGTAAACCTATTTGGAATAACGTTTCTATCAATTATTTTTGCTTGCATAAATTCTCCAATTAACCGCTTTGTTCCCCCGCTTATAATTTTATAATAACGTTTACTACTTTTAAACCTTTTATGACTTTTAATTCTTTACCAACTTTTTCCAATCGTATTTTTTACAAACAAACGTTTGACTTTTATCCTTTGCTGATTTATAATATAAACAAATGTTCGTATTGTGGGGTAAAAAATGATTAGTGCTGAAAAACTTAAAATTTTAACTGAAAGTGCTAAATTTGACGTTTCGTGTTCTTCTTCCGGTAGCAATAGGCGTAATAACAACGGGATTGGAAACGCTTATTACGGCGGGATTTGCCACTCGTTTACCGAAGACGGCAGATGCGTTTCTTTGCTTAAAATATTAATGACGAATATATGCTGTTATAATTGTATTTATTGTGTAAACAGGTCGTCAAACGACGTTGAAAGGAGTATTGCCACCCCTACTGAAATTTGCGAACTAACTATGGAATTTTATAAAAGAAATTATATTGAAGGTTTGTTTTTGTCGTCTGCGGTATATAAAAACGCCGATTACACTATGGAACTATTATTAGAAACGGTTATAAAACTTAGAAAACTATATAATTTTAACGGATATATTCATTTAAAAGGCATACCGGGAGCAAATCAAGAATTAGTTATGCGAGCCGGCGAATACGTTGATAGAATTTCTTTTAATTTAGAACTTCCATCAGAAAGAAGTTTAAAACTTTTAGCACCCCAAAAAAGCAAGAAAAGTATTATTACCCCGATGGGTTTAATCTCTAACGAAAAAGAGTACAATAAGTCAATTAAGTCAAGGTTTTTACCTGCGGGACAAACTACTCAAATGATAGTGGGAGCAAGCCCTGAAAGCGACGGGCAAATTTTAAATTTAACTCAGGCGCTATATAACAAATACAAGTTAAAAAGGGTTTACTATTCGTCATACGTGCCCGTCAACACAAAAAGCAATTTATTACCTGATACGCCACAAGGTTTACTTAGAGAACATAGATTATACCAAGCCGATTGGCTAATAAGATTTTACGGCTTTAACGTTAAAGAACTTTTAAAAGAAAACGAAAATTTAAACCAAGAATACGACCCTAAATGCAGTTGGGCAATATCACACCCCGAATTTTTTCCCGTTGAAATTAATACCGCACCTTTTGAAATGCTAATTAGAGTGCCTGGAATTGGGTTTAAGTCCGCTTATAAAATAGTGTCCGCAAGAAAATACGGCAAGATAAATTTAGAAAGTCTAATTAAAATGAAAATTCCACTTAAAAGGGCTTTACACTTTATTACTTTTGACGGGAAATTTAACGGAGAAAAACGGTTTGAAAAGGTAAAACTTCTTTTAACCGCAGAAGAAATTAACAACGCTTACACGCAGTTATCAATGTTTTCAAATTTAGAAATTAAGCAATCCGTTTTAACGGGGGAATTATGAAAAATTACTTATACGACGGTACTTTTTTAGGTTTTTTAACGATTGTTTTTGAGAGTTATAAATCTAAAATTTTTCCTAAAAACATTTTTAAAAAAGATTTGTTTCAATTAGATTTAACAACCGAAACTCGTGAAATTATAACTGACGAAAAAAAGGCAAATAAAGTAAAATTAAAGTTGTGTAAAACACTTCAAAAACACAATTTTAAAGAGTTAAAAACCGCCTTTTTTAGTACTCAAAAGGATAAAGATTTAATAATTTTTAACTATCTAAAAGAAATAATAGATAGAAATTTAGACGTGTCCGACGACTATCAAAATACGAGCGTTTTCAACTATTATACCCTACTTAAAAAGGTTAAACTTGAAGCGCATAGATTTTTAGGATTCGTTAGATTTTCTAAACTTGAAAACGGCGTTTATTATTCACTTATTGAACCGGATAATATTATAAACGAGTTAATTTTGCCACATTTTATATCTAGGTATAAAACTATGCCCTTTATTTTGCACGACGTTAAAAACGGCGTTATATCCTGGTATAACACTAAAAATTTTAAAACAATTTATAAAAAAATTCCCAAACTGCAAAGTGGTGACGAATTTGAAAAATTATTTAAAACTTATTATGATAGTTTATTTATAGAAAGCCGAAAAAACCACAAAACGATGCTTAATTTTATGCCTAAAAGATACCACAAAAATCTACCCGAAAAAAAGGAGATATTTCCTTAAAAACGGGGGTTTTTGCACAAATAAAAAATGCTTGAAATTAATTTTTTTCAAGCATTTTTTTATTATAATTTTTCCACTTTTACACTATTGTTTTCACAATTTAATTTATATGAATTTCCGCCCGAAGTAATGGTTTTAGAGTATTTCTCGTTTAAAAATTCTATTGCACTATCGTCTTCAATTCCGTAGCAATTTATAAGGTTATTTTCTAACACTGTTTTACTAAAATCTTCCTTTCTTAAATTAAAGTGTGGTGAGCAAACTCCGTCTAAATAATTTAATCCGTCGTAAAGTTTATACTCCTCACTTTTTCCGTTCATAATTTCGCTATCAGTATACATTTTGCTAAACCAACAAACTGCGCCTGCCGACCTTCCTACTATTATTACGCCCCTATTATACGCTTCTTTAATCTTTTCTAATATTCCCTTTTCTTTCCATTTTTCAAGCATAAACAAGGTGTCGCCACCGCCAACGTAAATAAAATCCGCCTTTGAAAATTTGTCGTCAATTTTTTCTTTCGGAGTGTCCATATTTACGATAAGCAAGCAATCTGCTTTTATATCAAAAACAGAAGTATAGGTTTTTCTAAACGTGTTAAATGCAGGCATAAAATCGTGGGAAGCAGTGCCTAAATATAAGCCGTACGCCCTTTTTTCTCCCGCCCTTTCTTTTGCTAAATTTGAAATATATTCGTCAATTTTTATGGTGGTTTTTTCACGCATATCGCCACCGCCGATTGCTATAATTCTTCTCATAATTAAATATTTTAGCACAACTTTTATAATAAGTAAATCGTTTAAGTGTTTTTTGTGGAAAAACAAACCTTTATTTTAAGGGGGAAATTGTTTATAAAAACTATGCTTAATATTTTTAACTAAAAATATTTGATTTTTGCAAGTTTTTTATATATAATGTATTCATACGATTAAATTACTATAAAAGGAGATAAAAAAATGAAACTTACAAACGAGTATTTACTTTCATTACTTGAAGACGTTAAGAAAAGAAATTCAAACGAACCTGAATTTATTCAAGCGGTAAGCGAAGTTTTTATGACTTTACAACCCGTAATTGAAAAACGCCCTGAAATTAAAACTTCTGGCGTGCTTGAAAGACTTGTTGAACCTGAAAGGCAAATTTTATTTAGAATACCTTGGATTGACGACAACGGAATTACGAGAGTTAACCGTGGTTTTAGAGTACAATTTAATAGTGCTATTGGACCATACAAAGGCGGAATAAGACTTCACCCATCGGTTAACCTTTCAATTATGAAATTTTTAGGATTTGAACAAACTTTTAAAAACAGTTTAACCACTTTACCAATGGGCGGAGCGAAAGGCGGTTCAGATTTTGACCCTAAGGGAAAATCAGAAGGCGAAATTATGAGATTTTGTCAAAGTTTTATGACAGAACTTTATCGCCACGTTGGTGCTGACACGGATATTCCTGCGGGAGATATCGGCGTTGGAGCAAGAGAAGTTGGTTATTTCTTTGGTCAATATAAAAGGCTTGCAAACGAATATACCGGTGTTTTAACGGGTAAAGGCTTAACTTTTGGCGGTTCACTTGCGAGAAAGCAAGCAACTGGCTACGGACTTTGCTACTACACCGAAGAAATGCTTAAAGCAAACGGCAAATCCTTTAAAGACCAAATCGTAGTTGTTTCGGGCTCTGGAAACGTAGCTATTTACGCTTGTGAAAAAGCAACCACTCTTGGAGCAAAAGTAGTTGCTATGTCTGATAGCAACGGATATATCTACGATAAAGACGGCATTGATTTAGATTTAGTTAAACAAATTAAAGAAGTTGAAAGAAAGAGAATTAGCGAATACGTTAACGTTCGTAAAAACGCTGAATATCACGAAGGCTCTCACGGAATTTGGACGGTTAAGTGTGATATTGCCCTTCCTTGTGCAACCCAAAACGAAGTTAACGGCGAAGACGCATTAAATCTTGCTAAAAACGGTTGCTACTGTTTATCTGAAGGTGCAAATATGCCTTCTACCCCAGAAGCGATTGAAGTATACTTTAAATACAATATGTTATACGGTCCTGCAAAAGCGGCAAACGCTGGTGGCGTTGCAACGTCTGGATTAGAGATGACTCAAAATAGTATGAGACTTTCTTGGACGTTTGAAGAAGTTGACCAAAAACTTCACGCAATTATGGTAAACATTTTTGAAGCGTGCGATAAATATTCAAAAGAATTTGGAATGGAAGGCAACTATATGGCAGGTGCAAATATTGCAGGCTTTATGAAAGTTGCAGACGCGATGAAATCACAAGGTTGCGTATAAAAAGCACGAATTTATATTAATAGAATACAAAAAGCAATCTTCACGAAGAAGATTGCTTTTTTAGTTCCAATAAAGTTATTAAGATGGACTACTTTTAATAATTAAAATATTCCTTTATTATACTTAATCATGCCGTAAAAGGCAATTCCTAATCCAACAAAAATACTTATCGTCATAATAATTATTCCAATTATCATATAAATTTCTTTTTGTAAAATATAAAAGGTTAAAAATAATCCCGCCATTATAATTAAGCCAATACCGATAATTATCATACCTAACCCCACTATTTTGCCAAAAGGTATCCTATCTTCTTCCGACACCCTTTTTCTATGATAAGAGTGTAGCATTGAAATATGACCTTTTCTATTTAAAATACCTATTACTATGCACACTATCCCTATTATAAAAATTGCTATACTTTCCATTAGATTATTTCCTTATAAGTTATATTATACTTTAATTATATCAAATTCCTCTTTATAATACAAGCATCTTTAATAAATAGAAAAAACCCTAACTTTCATTAAGTCAGGGTTAATTAATTATTTTTTTGCAACTTTAACTTTTTTAAGATTAGCAAATCTTGGTAAGCCGTTTTCAAGCGGTGCTTTCATATCCCCTTGAACAAGCGGTAAACAATAATCTATAAATTCTTGCGATAAGTAAGTTCCGTTATTTATAATCCAATTAAGTGGAACAGTTTTTTCCGCATTAGCGCATAAAGACAATTTAACCAAAGAATATTTGCATTTATATTTGCCGTCCTTATAAACTCTATCAAAAACAACCATTTTATCAGTCGTTCCAGAAACGGCTTTTTTAACGGCTTGACGACCTGCGTTAAACGATTCTTCAATATCCGTTTTAGAAGCGATATGAGCAGCACATCTTTGTGGAAGTGAAAGTTCAATGCCTCTTGTTTTAAATCCCGTTTTTTCTTTAATTAAAGAAGCAAGAAGTTGAGCAATTCCACCAAGTTGAGTATGACCGAAAACGTCTTTACTACCAGCGCTTGATAATTGTTCGCAAATTAAGTTGCCATCTTTATCGTGAATACCTTCTGAAACCACTACGATACATTTATTATCGTTATTTTTACAAACGTTTTTAACGTCTTCAATAAATTTTTCCGTATCAAAATCAACTTCTGGAAGGTAAATTAAATCTGGGCCGTGTCCGTTAACGCTTGCAAGAGCCGCGGAAGCAGTAAGCCAGCCTGCGTGTCTTCCCATCGTTTCAATAACTACGATACTTGGAATATCGTAAACGTTAGCGTCAAGTTTAATTTCCATACAAGTATTAATAATAAATTTAGCCGCAGAGCCAAAACCTGGACAATGGTCAGTGCCGAAAAGGTCGTTATCAATAATTTTAGGAACGCCTATAACGTTGCAATCCCAACCTGATTTTTTTATGTATTTAGAAATTTTATTACAAGTATCCATACTATCGTTTCCGCCGTTATAGAAGAAATAACGAACGTTATATTTTTTGAATACTTCAACTATTTTTTTATAATCGGTATCGTCAACTTTATAGTCTTTAAGTTTATATCTAACCGAACCAAGAGCAGATGAAGGAGTAGTTTTTAATAAAAGGATTTCCTTCATATCTTCTTTAGAAATATCTATAAAATCTTCTTGTAAAACGCCTTGAATACCGTATAACGCACCGTAAACGTTAGTGATTTTATCTTGTTTTAACGCTTCAACGAAAACCCCCGCCGCACTTGCGTTAATAACCGAAGTTGGTCCGCCTGATTGAGCAAAGACACATGCTCCTACTAAATTTTTCATAATACCACCTTTAAAAAATTAAATTGAAAGTTTTTTAGCAATTTCGTACAATTCTTCGTCAATTTGTCTTGGAATAGCCAAAGCAGTAGTAATATTTTCATCAAAAATCTTGTTATTTTTAATACCTACTACCCTATTAGTTTTGCCTGCAATAATACAGTCAACTGCGCTAACTGAAAATCTAGTTGCAAGCATTCTATCCGCCATTGACGGAGCGCCACCCCTTTGAATATGACCTAAAATTGAAGTTTTAATGTCCATACCCGTAAGACCGATGAGAGTTTTTTCTAAATCTCTAACGCCTTTAACGCCTTCTGCCGCAATAATTATATTAGAAGTTTTACCCTTTTCTTTATTTTCAAGTAAAGAGTTAGCAAGTTTATTTATATCAAAAGGAATTTCAGGGACTAAACACGCTTCGGCACCACCGCAAATAGCAGAATATAAAGCGATATCTCCACAATTTCTACCCATAACCTCAACTATAACGCATCTATCGTGAGAAGTCATCGTATCTCTTAAATTGCTAATTAACGGTAATACCGTATTAACTGCCGTATCAAAACCCAAGGTGTAATCAGTGTATTGCAAATCGTTATCAATAGTTGCGGGAATACCAACAACGCTAATACCGCAATCGTCAGATAAAGCCTTTGCTCCTTTAAAAGAACCGTCGCCACCAATTACGATTAAACTATCAATGCCTAATTTTCTTAAATTTTCAGCCGCTTTTTTTCTGTATTCTAATTCTTTAAATTCTAAACATCTTGCAGACTTTAAACACGTTCCGCCACGATGAATAATATCAGATACCGACCTTGAATTTAAAGGGAAAATATTATTTTCAATTAACCCTTTGTATCCCCTGTCAACTCCGTAAACTTCTAAACCCATAGAGATTGCATATCTAACGCACGCTCTAACAGTTGTGTTCATACCTGGCGCATCGCCACCACTTGTTAAAATTGCTACTCTTTTCATTTTTTCTCCAAATCTAGTATATAATAATTTTGACCTT
>JAZRLL010000066.1:0-32984 GCA_045646745.1 Christensenellaceae bacterium | reverse complement strand
AAATTTCAGGATATAATTGCATCATAACAGTTTCTGACGCAGGTATTTTGTTTATATCGTATACTTGTTTTACAAGTGGGAAGAAGGGAAGCGTTGCAACGTACATATTATCTTCAACTTGAGTTTGACAAGCAAGACAAGTTTTAAGTTCGGTTTTGCCGTGAATTCTATATAACGTTGCACAAGCACCACAGAATCCGTTACGACAACCGCAACCCCTTATAAGTTTATAACCTGCATATTCCATAGCCTTCATAATAGTAAGACTTTCTGGAACTTGATATTTTTTACCGAAAAAATAAACGTTTACCATATTTTCCATTTTAATTTCTCCTATTTCTTTTAATATTCTGATGGAAGTTCTTGAAGTTGGTCCATTCTAAATACAGGTCCGTCTTTGCATATGTACTTATCGCCAACGTTGCAACGGCCACATTTACCAATACCACATTTCATTCTAAATTCCAAAGTAGTGTAAACTTGCTCTTTATTATAGCCCATTTCTAATAACGCTTGAAGAGTGAACTTAATCATTATTGGTGGGCCGCATAAAACCGCAGTTCTATCCGTTGGAATATTAACTTCTTTTACGTAGTTAGGAACGAAGCCAACGTGTCCGTCCCAACCGTCTTGCGGTCTATCTATCGTGAGATAAACGTTAAAGTCTTTTTCATTTACCCATTCTTCTTGAATTTCTTTAAAGTCAACTAAATCGTCCATTGAACGAGAGCCGTAAACGATATCAACCGTGCCGTAGTTTTCTCTATTATCTCTTATATAATTTATAACTGAACGGAGTGGTGCTAAACCAATACCACCTGCTATAAACAACATATTTTTACCTTTGAAATCGCCTTCAACAGGGAAGCCGTTTCCGTAAGGTCCTCTAACCGTAATTTGTTGACCTTCAACCATTTGGTGAATCCAAGTTGTTAAACAACCGCATTTTTTAATGGAAAATTCCATAAATTCTTTATTCGTTGGAGATGAAGTTATAGAAAACATCGCTTCGCCAACGCCTGGGATAGATAACATCGCACATTGACCTGGAATATGGTTAAAAAGTTTTTCACCGTCAAGTCCAACTACTCTAAAAGTTTTAACGTCTGGCGTGTCTTTTCTAACGTTTGTTATAACGCCAACTTTTGGAATTAACTCTTCATTAGTCATCTTTTCTACCCCCTAATTTCTTAATTACTTTTACGATATTTAAAGATTGTGGACATTTTTTAACGCATCTACCGCAACCTACGCAACTATATAATCCTTCGTTATTTGATGGATAGTAGCAAAGTTTGTGCATAAATCTTTGTCTAAATCTTTGCATTTGATTTTTTCTTGGGTTTTCTGCCGCCATCTTCGTAAATTCAGAATACATACAAGAATCCCAGCATCTAAACCTTTTTACACCGCTATTAGTTTTGAAATCTCTAATATCAAAACATTGACAAGTAGGACAAACGAAAGTACAAGTACCGCAACCCAAGCAGGCTTTGCTCATTTCTTCCCACTCTGGTCTATTAAATAATTCCATAAGGTTTTCACCTTTAAAATTAGATAAATCTAAATTAGAAAATGGAAGTTTTTCAATTTTTTCGTCAATCAACTTTTTGTTTTCTTCTACTTCTTTATCGCACTTAACCTCTTCTAAACAATCAAGTTTTGATAAGATTTCTTCGCCCTTTTCAGTTTTAGCATCTAAATATAAGTATCCGTTAACGATATGACACTCAACGTCTCCCTTCGGTGCGCTTGCCTTTATATCAAACACTTTACAAAAACAACTTGCGTCTGGATTATTACAAGAAAGTGTAAATATTACCCCAGCATCTCTTTTGTTTTTATACATAGTGTCAACGGGTTCTTGTAAAAACACTCTGTCTAAAACGTCAAAACTCTTTAAATCGCAACCACGAACGCCGAAAAGTACGAATTTTTCTCTCTTTTCCCTTGCGTCTTTGATTTCAATTTTAACGCCGTCCGTTTTAAAGTCAACCATATCTTCCGTTTGCGGAAAGAATAAATCTTTTGGAGATTTAACAGTTTGTAAACTTTCTATATCAACCTCTTCGTTTCCGCTATATTTAGCAAAGTTTAACGCTCCTGCTTTTTTAATAGGAAGATATAGGTCGCATAAGTTTTTAATGCCGTCAAATAATTTATTTAATTCGCTATAAGAAATTCTTTTCATTATTTTGCACCCCCAACACTTTCGTTAGGCTCTTTATCGTCTTTACTAAAACTTGTTAAAGGTCCTTTTGAGTTATCGTCTTCACCGGCGTTATATTCGCCGTAAAGTCTTGATACGTCGCTAATGTATTTTCTGTTTAATAAGTGAAGTGGGATATTTTGTGGACATACCCTTGAACACTCTCCACAATCGGTACATCTTCCTGCTACGTGGAAAGACCTTATTATATGGAAAAGTTTTTCTTCAAAACTATCAGCGTTTGCCTTTGACGAAATAGTTGAATCGTCGTTATCAAAAATACATTTAACACAATTACAAGCGGGACAAACGTTTCTACAAGCATTACATCTAATACAATTTGAAAGTTCTGCTTTCCAGAAAGCAAATCTTTCTTCTGGAGTCATCGCTTCTAATTTTTTTACGAGTTCAAATTTATCGCCTACCGGTTTTGCTTTTTCGTTGATTACTAAAAGTTCGTCGTAAACGGCGTGTTCTTTATCGCAAACTAAACATCTTTCAAGTTTAACTAAATTTCTATCTAAAACTTTGTCGCCGTTAACTTTTACGTTTTCTAAATCTTCTTCAATGCTTTCTACGAAGGAAATTCCGTTTTGAGTGAATTTTTGAATATCGTACTTTCCTTGACACTCAATACCCACGATATAAACGTTTTCTCTTTTAACTCTGTGTTCTTTAATAAGTTGATTAAAACTATAAGTATCACAAGGTTTTAAAAATACTAAAATTTTACCTTCTTTTTTGCTTTCTGCAATTAAATATTTTGATAAGTTAGCACCGCAAAAGCCGTTGTATACGAAGTTTTCTAATTCTTCTTTATTATAGAAAACCGCAGGAGAAACGTCATAACAGAATTCGCCTTTCTTCCAGCCGAAAACTCTATTTACTTGACCGCTTTCAAGCAATTCAATCGCTTTTTGCTTTGCCATATTTTCTAATCTTTGCATCTTAAATCCTCCAATCTCTTATTTTCGCCTAAACTACAAATAGTTTTAGCAAAATCGTTCATAACTTGCGAGAATTTAGCACCTTCCGCAGCAGATACCCATTCAACTCTTGTTCTTTCCTTTTCAATGCCCAAGTAATCAAGCATATTAAAAAGTAAAGACATTCTTCTTCTTGCATAATAGTTTCCCGTTGAGTAGTGGCAATCTCCTGGGTGGCAACCACATAAAATAACGCCGTCTGCTCCCTTTTGGAAAGCCTTTAATATAAAGGTTGGGTTAACCCTACACGAACAAGGAACTCTTATAATTTTAACGTTGGCAGGATAAGTTAATCTTGAAGAACCTGCAAGGTCTGCACCCGCATAACTACACCAGTTGCAACAAAACGCAACGATTAAAGGTTTACGTTCATTATTTATCTCTTGCATATTGCATCTACCTCCGCCATAATTTGTTTGTTTGCAAAGCCTTTAAGGTCCATAGCACCAGAAGGACAAGTAACCGTACAAGCACCACAGCCTTGACATACCGCTTCGTTAACCTGAGCCACTCTTCTAATTTCAGTTTTTCCACCGCCAATTCTATATTCTTTATCAACGTAAGTAATTGCACCGTAAGGACAAACGTTTCCACAAACTGAACAGCCTGAACAAATTTCTTCGTTAGAGTGAGCAACGCAAGGATTTCCTTTAAGTTTGTCTTTTGCAAGAAGTCCTATTACCTTTGCAGCACAAGCACTTGCTTGAGAAACCGTTTCTGGAATATCTTTTGGCCCTTGACAAATACCAGATAAATAAATGCCGGCAGTTGGGCTTTCAACAGGTCTTAACTTTGCGTGTGCTTCCGTTAAGAAGTTGTTAGTATCAATGCTCGTAGTTAAAAGCGTAGCAATTTTTCTAACCGATGGATTTGGTTCAATAGCAGCCGCTAAAACTACCATATCAGAAGGAATTACGATTTGCTCATTGGTTAAAAGGTCTGAACCTTGAACCATAAGTTTATCTCCGTCTTTATAAACCTTACCAACCATACCTTTAATATAGTCAACGCCGTATTGTTCTACGGCTCTTCTATAAAATTCGTCGTAGTTTTTACCAGGTGTTCTTACGTCTATATAGAAAACGTGAACTTCGGTGTCTGGATATTTTTCTCTAACGAGCATTGCGTGTTTTGCAGTATACATACAACAAATTTTACTACAATAAGGTTTACCGCAACCAGACGTGTCTCTTGAACCCACGCATTGAATAAAGGTTATAACGTGTGGGTGTTTTCCGTCAGACGGTCTTACTAATTTACCGTTAGTTGGGCCTGCTGCGTTCATAATTCTTTCAAATTCCAAAGACGAAACTACGTCTTTATAAGTTGAATAACCGTATTCATTAAAGTTTTCAAGAGAAATTGGTTTAAAGCCCGTTGCAACTACGATTGCGCCGTATTCTCTTTCAATAATTTCGTCTTTCATAGTGTAGTCAATGGCTTTCGTAGGACATTGCATTTCGCATAAACCACACTTTCCGTTTTTAATTTTTATACATTGTTCAGGGTCAATGATTGCAACGTTTGGAATTGCTTGTGCAAAAGGAATATAAATCGCAGGGCGATTATTAAGTCCCATATTGAACTCGTTAAGTCCCCTTTTAGAAGGACATTTTTGAGTACAAATACCACAACCCGTACAAGTTTTTTCGTTAACGAATCTTGCTTTTCTTCTAATTTGAACTTTAAAATTACCAACGAAACCTTTAACGTCTTCAATTTCGCTAAAAGTCATTATGTCAATTTTTTCGTTTTGAGCACAATCAACCATTTTAGGCGTTAAAATACAAGCCGCACAGTCAAGCGTTGGGAAAGTTTTATCAAGTTTTGCCATATTACCGCCAATCGTTGGTGATTGTTCAACTATGTCTACTTCATAACCCGCTTCTGCTATATCTAACGCAGATTGAATACCTGCAATACCGCCACCAATAACTAACGCTCTTTTTATAACAGGGCTTTCGCCTGCGGTAAGTGGAGCGTTAAGCCTTAATTTAGCAATTGCAGTTCTACCTAAAATTACTGCTTTTTCAGTTGCTTCGTCAATATCTTTATGTATCCAAGAAACTTGTTCTCTAATATTTGCAATTTCTACCATATAAGGATTGATGCCCGCACTTTCAGCCGTTTTTCTAAAAGTGTTTTCGTGCATTCTTGGAGAACAAGAACATACTACGATACCCGTTAAATTATGTTCTTTGATTGCATTTCTTATAAGTGCTTGACCATTTTCAGAACACATATATTGATAATTTTCAGATATTATTACGTTTGGTTCGTGTCTTAACGTTTCGGCAACCTTAACAACGTCAACGGTTGCTGAAATATTACTTCCACACCAACATACAAATACGCCGATTCTTTGCATTATTTCCTATCTCCCTTTTATCTTATTTGTTGAATTTTCTAAACATACTTACAAGTAATTGTTGTGGAATTTCTTCGTCAATTATTTGAGGAATTTCTTCCGCATTAATTCTGTTTTCGCCTTGAATTCTAATTACTTCTTGTCTAACCGCTTCAATGATTTTTGCAGGAGCAACGCCACGTGGACATCTTTCTACACACTCAAAGCAAGATAAACAATTAAATAAAGATTTGCTTTCTAATAATTTCTCAACATCCCCCTTTTCAATCATCATTACGAATTGATGAGGTTTGATATCCATTTCTTTAAAAGCAGGGCATCTTCCTGAACACTTTCCGCATTTCATACATTGTCTTGCATCAGTGCCACTTCTTTCTTTTATAAGTTTTACTTGTTCAATTTTATCCATAACTTTTACTCCTTACAACCTAATGCTTCTGCTAAAAGTTCAGTAAAATATTTAACCGGAATATCTGCTTTGCCGTTAACGTTTAAGTTATATAAACATAAAGGACAAGCAGTTAAGAGCATTTCAGCCCCTTCGTCTTTTGCCGATTTTAAAATATTTTTACTCTTTTCTTGTGCTAATGCGTTGTTAGTTGTTGAAACGTAAGCACCACAGCACTCGTTTCTAAAAGCGTAAACGACAGGCGTTGCACCGATTGCTTTGATAAAATCTTCTAAAATAGTAGGATTTTCTGGATTGTCAAACGCCATTTCTTTGCTTGGTCTTAAAAGTAAACAGCCGTAGTATGCACCGATTTTTTTACCTTTTAAAGGATTTACTACCATAGATTTTAATTTATCAAAACCTACGTAATCTCTTAAAAGTTCAAGATAGTGTATAACTTCCGTTTCGCCGTTATAAGGCTCGTCAAAAGCCATATAATTATTAGCCTTAAAGTTGATGTTTTCATCATTTTTCATATCGTAGTTCACACGTTTTAAAACGTTATGACACGCTGAACATAAAGTTAATAATTTACCGCCTTCTCTCTTTGCGCTTTCAAGCGTTCTAACCGCAGAAAGTTTAGTTGCAATTTCATCTTTTGATACGGGATAAACTGCACCGCAACATTGCCATTCCTTTACTTCTTCAAAATCAACGCCGATTTTTTGTAAAGATTTTCTACCATAATTGTCAAGTTCTTTTGCCTTAGTTTTAAGGGTACAACCCGGATAATAACTAAATTTCATTTCTTAACTCCTAATTGAGAGATTTATATATTAAACCATAAGTTCTGGGTGGAAGACTTTATCAAATTCTTCCGCACTTAAAAACCCAAGTTTTACACACGCTTCTTTTAAACTTATATTTTCCTTATAGGCAAGTTTTGCAGTTTTTGCCGCATTTTCGTATCCTATATACGGATTAAGTGCAGTTACGAGCATTAAAGAGTTATATAAGTTATGATTCATTTTTTCTTTATTTGCTTTAATTCCGCTTACGCAGTTATCGTTAAATGATTTTATTCCGTCTGCAAGTAATCTTACTGATTGTAAGAAATTGTAAATTATTACAGGCATAAATACGTTAAGTTCAAAATTGCCTTGTGAAGCACCCGTTGAAACGGCAACGTCGTTTGCCATAACTTGAACGGCTACCATAGTCATTGACTCGCATTGAGTAGGGTTAACCTTGCCTGGCATTATTGAAGAGCCCGGTTCGTTTTCTGGAATAAATATTTCGCCTAAACCACATCTTGGACCAGAAGATAACCATCTAACGTCGTTTGCAATTTTCATTAAATTACAAGCAAGGGCTTTTAACGCACCGTGAGCAAAAACCAATTCGTCTTTTGAAGTTAAAGAGTGGAATTTGTTTGGAGCAGTAATAAACTCTTTGCCCGTTAATTTAGAAACTTCTTTTGCGACTTGTTCAGCAAAGCCTTTTGGAGCGTTTAATCCCGTTCCAACGGCAGTACCACCAAGCGCTAATTCTTTAAGACCTGGTAAAGCGATGGTTAACATTTCTTTCGCCTTTTCAATCATATTTCTCCAAACGCTAATTTCTTGTGAGAAACTAATTGGAACTGCGTCTTGCAAATGCGTTCTACCACTTTTAACGATACCTTCGTTTTCCTTTTCTAATCTTTTAAAAGTTTCAATTATAAGGTCTAACGATGGGAATAATTTATCTTCTATTGATAATACCGCAGCAATATGCATCGCAGTTGGGAAAGTATCGTTAGACGATTGACTCTTATTTATATCGTCGTTTGGGTGAAGAAGTTTTTTACCCGCTTTGTAGTTTCCATAGTTTGCAATAACTTCGTTTGCGTTCATATTTGATTGAGTGCCTGAACCCGTTTGCCATACTACGAGTGGGAAATGTCCATTTAAATTACCACTTAAAATTTCATCACACGCATTTTCAATACAAGCAAGTTTTTCATCGTCAAATTTACCTAAAACGTAGTTGGCTCTTGCACAAGCCTTTTTTAAAATACCAAATGCGTGGATTATTTCGCTTGGCATTGTTTCTCCGCCGATGTTAAAGTTTTGATAACTTCTTTGAGTTTGTGCAGCCCAATATCTATCGGCAGGAACTTTCATTTCGCCCATAGTATCTTTTTCTATACGATATTCCATATTACACCACCTATATTATTTAACTTGTTCAATAACGTCTGCCATTGCTTTTCCGCTTAATTTTAAGAGTTCAACTTCTTCACTTGTTAATGTTGGAGTTAAGGTTGAAACGATACCTTCTCTACCAATTAACGCAGGAATACTTAAACAAACGTCGTTTATTCCGTATTCGCCTTGCATTAAAACTGAAACGCATAAAATACTATCTACGCCTTCGTATAAACTCTTACAGATATGAACTACCGCTGCGGCAACGCCGTTATAAGTAGCACCTTTTTTAGATATAATAATACCGCCTGATTTTTTTACGTATTCAGTAATTTGCGCTTTATCAAATTCTCCAATCTTTGGATTTTTAACGGTCATAGAATCTACGTATTCATCAATTGGAATACCTGCAATTTTAACCATTGACCAAGGAACGAAAGAAGTATCTCCGTGTTCGCCGAACACGTTAGCGTCAACTTGAAAGGCTGAAACTTTGAAAATTTCAGAAAGTCTCGTTTTAAGTCTTGCAGTATCTAAACTAGTACCGCTACCGATAATTCTGTTAGTAGGAATATTTGTTACCTTGTGGAAAGTATACGTTAAAATATCCACAGGGTTAGCAACGATAACGTACAATGCGTTTGGTGCAACCGCCGTAATCTTTGGCGCAATACCCTTTATAATGTTAACGTTAGTTTGAGCAAGTTCAATTCTCGTTTGACCTGGTTTTCTTGCAATACCAGAAGTTATTATAACGATATCTGAATCCTTTGCATCTTCATAATCGCCTGCTCTAACTATTGCAGATGATAAAAACGGAGTTGCTTGATAAATATCCATTGCTTCACCAAAAGCCTTATCTCCGTTAATATCAATAAATACTACTTCCGTTGCAACGTTTTCCGCTACTAAAAGATAGCCTATTGACGAACCTACCGCACCTGCTCCAATAACCGTAATTTTTCTATTCATAAAATCTCTCCTTAACACTTATAGTGTTTATTGTTAAAATTTTAACAATGTTTCTTATAAAATATAATAGAACAAAAAGCCACTTTTTTGAGACTTTTTATCCTATCTATGCCTATTATATCACATCTGAAAAAAAATAGATAGCGATTTTAATACATTTTTCAACAATTTTTATAGAAATATTATATAAATATAATAAAGCAGGCAAATTTACTAAACTTACCTGCTTTTATATTATTATTCTTCAATAATTGCTTTAATTCTTCTAACGCCTGCCGAACTTGCTTCTTCTTTTATTATTTTGAATTTTTTAAGTTCGCCTAAATATTCGGCGTGTGGACCGCCACAGATTTCCTTACTGTATTTGCCCATAGTATAAACTTTTACTCTTTCGCCGTATTTGTTCTCAAATACGCCGACTGCACCTTGCGCTTTTGCCTCGTCTATCGTCATTTCTTCCATAACGACTTTTGCGTTTGAACTTATTGCTTCGTTAACCCAATCTTCAACCGCCTTGATTTCTTCTGGGGTTAATTTCCTACCAAAACTAAAATCAAATCTTAATCTTTCAGAAGTAATGTTTGAACCCCTTTGATTAACGTTATTATCATTTAAAACCACTTTTAAAGCGGCGTTAAGTAAGTGAGTTGCGGTGTGAAGTCTTTGAGTAGTTGCCGTTTGTTCGGCAAGTCCGCCTTTAAACTTTTGTTCAGAGCCAATTTGAGATTTTTCCCTATGTGCTTTAAAGGCGTTTTCATATCCTTCTACATCAACTTTAAAGCCGTTTTCTTTTGCGAGTTCAACGGTCATTTCAATAGGAAAACCAAAAGTATCAAAAAGTCTAAACGCCGTTTTACCTGGGAAAATATCGCCTTGAACGTATTTAATAACTTTGTTAAATTCCTTAATTCCGTCCGTTAAAGCCTTTGAAAATTTTCCTTCTTCTTTATTTAATTCTTCTATAATTTTATCTTTGTTTTGTAAAAGTTCTGGGTATACGTTTTTGTATTTTTCAACGAATTTAACGGCTATTTCAGATAAAGCATTAGTAGGTAAATCTATTTGTTTACCATATCTTATAGCCCTTCTTATAAGCCTTCTTAAAACGTAGCCTTGGTCAACGTTAGAAGGAGTTATGCCCTTCGTGTCGCCAAGCATAAAGGTTGCAGTTCTTACGTGGTCTAAAATAATTCTAAACGCTTTTTGAACGTCTTCACTTTCATCGTATTTTTTGCCCGTTAACCTTTCAATTTCTAATTTAGCGTCTTCAAAAACGTCGGTATCGTAAACGGTTTTAACTCCGTTTAAAATTGAAAGAGTCCTTTCAAGTCCCATGCCCGTATCAACGTTTCTTTGCTTTAATTTTTTATAAGTTCCGTCTGGAAGTTTTTCAAATTGCATAAAAACGTCGTTCCAGATTTCCAAGTATTTCCCGCAATCGCAAGCAGGCGAACAATTAGGCGAACACTTTGGAGTTCCCCTATCTATAAACATTTCAGTATCAGGTCCGCAAGGTCCTACGTTTCCTGCAATCCACCAATTATGCTTTTTAGGAAGATAAAAAATTCTATCTTTTGAAATTCCAGCTTTTTGCCAATAGGATGCGCTTTCTTCGTCCCTTTGAGCGTCTTCATCACCTTCAAAAACGGTTACCGCTAAATTTTCTACGGGAATACCTAAATATTTTTCGCTAGTCAAAAATTCATAACTCCAAGGAATCATTTCTTCTTTAAAATAATCACCAAGCGACCAGTTTCCAAGCATCTCAAAAAAAGTACAATGCGAACTATCGCCAACTTCGTCAATATCCCCCGTTCTAACGCATTTTTGAACGTCGGTTAACCTAGTACCTTCGGGGTGCTTTTCACCTAAAAGATATGGAACAAGTGGGTGCATACCCGCAGTCGTAAAAAGAACCGACGGGTCGTTTTCTGGTATTAAACTTGCTGACGGAATAATTTTATGTTCCTTTTCTTTAAAGAAATTTAAAAACATTTCTCTCAAACTTTCAGAAGTTAATTTTTTCATAATAATTCTCCAATTTTGACTATTTTTTTTGAATTTCAAAGCCTTCTTTCGTGTTCTTCACGATATAGCCAAGGTTTAAAATTTCCGCCCTTAAACTATCTGCCGTAGCGTAATCTTTAACTATTCTTGCATCTTGCATTTTTTGAGCCATTTGCATTACGTTTTCAGGAATTTCCGCTTTTTCTTCTTGAATTTTATCCAAACTCAAACCAAAAACCTTATCAAATTCAAGAGCCATATCGTAAACGTTTTTAGACGCAGGTTCTTTAACCATAGTCCACAATACGCCAAGAGCAGACGGAATATTTAAATCGTCGCTTATATTTTTAGAAAATTGTTCTTTATACTCGTTAATTTTTTCTTCGCTGAGAAGATTTTGAGAATTTTTGTGTTTAAGTAAGGCTTGAACCAATCTTTCGTAAGAAGTTTTAGCGCTATCCATACCTTCAAAGGTAAAGTTTAGTTTTTTCCTATAATGAGCGTTTAAGCAGAAATATCTAAAAATCATAGGAATATATCCCATTTTTTCAAGTTGTTCAATGGTATAAGTGTTGCCCAAAGATTTACTCATTTTTCCGCCGTCTACGAGCATAAATTCGCCGTGCAACCAATATTTTGCAGGGTTTTTACCCGTTAAACCTTCGCTTTGAGCAATTTCGTTTTCGTGGTGGATTGGAATATGGTCTACCCCTCCAGTATGAATATCAAAAACTTCACCTAAATATTTTTTACTCATAGCAGAACACTCAATATGCCAACCTGGATAACCTTGTCCCCAAGGACTTGGCCATTGCATTATATGTTCTTTCGGCGCTTTTTTCCAAATAGCAAAATCGTACGGATTTTTCTTTCCGTCGTTTACTTCTATTCTCGCACCTGCTTTTAAGTCTTCTAAGGTATTGCCGGAAAGCGCACCGTAATCTTTGAATTTAGAAATATCGTAATAAATTCCATCGTCAGTTTCATAGCCGTATCCGTTATTGCAGAGTCCTACTACGTAGTCAATCATCTCTTTTATATGGTCGGTTGCTTTACAAACAACTTCTGGTTTTTGAATATTTAATTTTGCAAAGTCGGTAAAAAATACGTCGGTATAGTATTCGGCTATTTTATAAGGGTCTTTCTTTTGTTGGCGAGCAGCCTTTTCCATTTTATCTTCGCCGTTGTCTCCGTCGTCAGTTAAATGTCCAACGTCAGTTATATTCATAACACCTTTTAATTTATAACCTTCGTATTTAAAAGCCCTTCTTAGCAAGTCCATAAAAACGTAAGTTCTTAAATTGCCAATATGAGCAAAGTTGTATACCGTTGGACCGCAAGAATACATCTTAACAGTATTAGTCCCGTCAATAGTTTTGAACTCTTCTTTTTTTCTAGTTAAAGTATTATAAAGTTTCATTTTTACCTACCTTTTCTTCTAGTTTTTTAATTCTTTCTTGTAATAATTTAATTTCTTCTAAAATAGGGTCTCTTTTTTCTTGCTCTAAATCTTGAACTTTTTTGCCGTTAGTTTTAATTACTCTACCAGGTATTCCAACTACCGTTGAATTTGCTGGAACGTCAGTTAAAACTACGCTACTTGCACCTATTTTACAATTTTCGTTAATAGTAATTCCGCCTAAAATTTTTGCTCCTGCACTAATAGTACAATTTTTCTTAATAGTAGGATGTCTTTTCTTTCCTTTATCCTTTCCCGTTCCGCCTAACGTAACGCCTTGATAAATTACGCAACCCGTTTCAATAACTGCGGTTTCACCTATAACTACGCCTGAGCCGTGGTCAATGAAAACCCCCGGTTCTATAACGGCTGCGGGGTGAATTTCTATGCCCGTTTTACGCTTGTTTCTTTGACTTATCCATCTTGCAATAAATTTAAAGCCGTGCCTATAAAAAAAATTGGCTCTGCGATGTGAAATTAAGGCTTTTATTCCAGAATAAGTATGCCTAACTTCAAATCTCGTTCTTGCAGCAGGGTCGTTTTTCATCGCTGCGTCTATATCCATTTTTAATGCCTTTGACATTTTTTTATACTCCTATTAATAAAACCACGCATAATATACGCCTTTAAAGACGCTTATTCTTTGCGTGGTTCCACTTTAATTTGAATTTTTTAAATTCCTTATATAGTTTTTAACGGAACAACCCGTAGTTTGTTAAACTCCCTTAATTGCGATATGCACTTTCATTAATTAGTTTGTAGAATTTCCACCAACCTTCTACTCTCTAAAAAACATAATTAACTAATCTTTACCGCAACGGTTTATTATATTATTATGATAATAATAACATAAAATTGATACAAATGCAATTAAAAATCACTAAAAATAGTTATATTTAATCTTTTTACAGTTAAAAATCTTGCAAAAACTAAATTTATGGTATATAATTATTAAAACTAAATTAATAGGAGTTATTATGCTTGACGTTAAACTTATTATAGAACAACCCGAATTAATCAAAGCCCGCCTTCTTAAAAAAGGCTGTGAAGTTGATTTTTCTGAAATCATTGAAAAAGACGCAAAGAAAAGGGCTTTACAATTTGAAATTGAAAAGTTAAAAGCAACGAGAAATAAAGTTTCATCAGAAATTCCTAAACTCAAAAAACAAGGTTTACCCGTTGATGAAATTTTTAAAGAAATGAGAGAACTCGGCGAAAAAATTGCCGAAGGTGATAATCAAATTAACACTTTACAACAAGAAATTTTTGATTTTGTTTCTTGCCTTCCTAACCTTCCAGACGAAGACCTTTTAAGTGGAGAAAAAGAAAACAATCAAGTAGTAAAAGTTTACAACGAAAAACCTGAATTTTCTTTTAAATTAAAAAATCACGTAGATTTAGCAACTTCTCTTGGACTTATTGATTACGAAAGAGGCGTTAAACTTTCTGGAAACGGCTTTTGGGCTTATCGTGGAGATGGTGCAAGGCTTGAATGGGCTTTACTAAACTTTTTCATTTCCGAACATTTAAAAGATAATTACGAATTTATTTTGCCACCACACCAACTTTCATATAATTGCGGATTTGGTGCGGGACAATTCCCTAAATTTAGCGATGAAGTTTATTGGCTTGACGTTGATGAAGACAGAAAGAAAAACCGCTTTATGCTTCCAACTGCTGAAACGGCTCTCGTTAACTTATACGCAGGCGAAATTATGGACGAAAGCACTCTTCCTTTAAAATTATTTGCCTACACTCCTTGTTATAGAAAAGAAGCAGGCTCTGCTCGTGCAGAAGAAAGGGGTATGATTAGGGGACACCAATTTAACAAGGTTGAAATGGTTCAATATACTACCGCTGAAAATTCAGACAAGGCCTTTGATGAATTAGTTAATAAGGCTTGCTCGCTTATGGATAAGTTGGGGCTTCATTTTAGATTATCTAAACTTGCCGCTGGCGACTGCTCTGCATCTATGGCGAGAACTTACGATATTGAAGTTTGGATTCCTTCTATGGGAATTTATAAAGAAGTTTCTTCCGTTTCTAATGCAAGAGATTACCAAGCAAGAAGAAATAATACTAAATACAGAGTAAAAGAAACGGGAAAAACGCAATTCGTTCACACTTTAAACGGCTCTGGACTTGCTACTTCAAGAGTTTTTCCTGCTTTACTTGAACAATATCAAAATGAAGACGGTTCTATTACAATTCCAGAAGTTTTAAGACCGTTTATGAACGGACAAGAGAAAATTACTCTTAAATAAAATATCAAAAAAAACTAAAAAGCATTTGCAGTTTCTTGCAAATGCTTTTTTCTTATTTAGTTATTATAAAATTTAAAAATTAACTACTTCAAAGGAATTAGCAACTACTTTTCTTCCTTCGCTTACGTCTTTTATTTCCTTTGAAGAAATTGCTTGACTAAGTAAATTTCCTATTGCCGTACCTTCGGTTGGTCCTGCAATAACGTTTAGTCCCGTCATTTCTTTGGTTAAAGCGTTTAAATAACTATCTTTACTACCGCCACCTAAAATATTAATTGTATCAAACTTAACGTTTAAGATTTTTTGTAAATTTTTTACCGTTTCAGCGTAAATAGTTGCTAAACTTAAATACACAACTTTAACTACTTGTGAAATAGTATTTGGAACTTTTAACGATTTTTCTTTGCAGTAATCTTTAATAGTTTCAATCATGCTTTCAGGGGCTAAAAATCTATCGTCGTTAAGGTCAATAATGCTATCTATATCCTTTTCGTCAATAGCCATATTCATAAGTTCGTCGTAAGAATATTTGCCCTTTAACTCTCTTTTTATATTTTGGAAAACCCACATACCCGTAATATTTTTTAAAAGTGTGATAGTTCCATTAAATCCGCCTTCGTTAGTAACGTTAAACTTAAAGGCTTCTTCACTTGTGATTGGCTCGCTTAATTCACTTCCTAATAAAGACCACGTTCCGCTTGATATGTAAAGTGGGTATTTGCTTAAAGATGGCACTGCCATAACCGCACTTGCCGTATCGTGTGATGGTGGAAAAACAACGAGTGAGTTAAAGCCTACTTCTTTTTGAATTTCTTCTTTTAAATTTCCAACTACCGTGCCAGGTAAAGAAAGTTCACCGAAAATATCCTTTGGAAAACCTAATTTTTCAATAATTTCTAACGACCACGTTCTATTTTTAGCGTTTACCATACCCGTAGTTGTTGCGTGAGTATATTCGTTTTTCATTACTCCCGTTAAGTAATAATGAAGTAAGTCTGGAACGGATAAGTATTTTTTTGCTTTTTGAAGTTTTCCGCTTAATTTATCTGCGTATAATTGATAAATAGTATTATAATTAGCCTTTAAAATCCCCGTCTCTTTGTAAAGGTTTTCAAAAGGTATAATTTTTTCAACTTCTTCTATCATTTTAGTAGTTCTACTATCTCTATACGAATAAACTTCACCGTCTACGATTTTGTCGTTTTCATCAATCAAAGCGTAATCTACAACCCAAGTATCAATTCCAATAGAGTATGGAACTATCCCTATTTTACTACATTGTTTAATGCCTAAAAGCACGTTTTCAAATAATTTATCTATATTCCAAAAGAGTTTATCTCCCCTTTTTTCTACTCCGTTTTCAAAACGATAAATTTCAGTTAATTCTAACTTGCCGTTTTCGTATTTTCCTAAAATATGCCTACCGCTTGAAGCCCCTATATCCACTGCGAGATAATACATATATATTCTCCTTATTTTTTAATTAAATTATTTCTATCTGGGTGAGTTAACGCATTTAAAACGTTATCGTTAACAAATGGTATCTCCTTTCTTATATCCCCTAAAAGTTGCTTAACGTATTCCCTTTTAGTATGCTTGTCCATAATACAAGGATTGTGCAAAATAGGTTTATCTTTTGAAAAAGAAATAACGTCTCTTTCCCTAACGTAAATCATAGGTCTTATAACTTCTAAATCCGCCCTTTCAAGTTTCGTGAGTGGTTGAAAGGTTGAAAGCCTGCCTTCGTAAAACATTGATAAAAAGAAAGTTTCAATCAAATCGTCTCCGTGATGTCCTAACGCAACTTTATTACACCCCAATTCTTTTGCAGTGCCGTTTAACGCTCCCCTACGCATATTAGAACATAGCGAACAAGGACTAGTTTCTTTTTTCATTTCAAAAACCACTTTGCCTATCTCGGTTTTCGTTTCAACGTATTCAACTTCTATTTTTTCTAAATATTTTTTTAACTCTTCCTTTTCGTTTTGGTCGTATTCTAAACCCATATCAATTCTTACGGCTACGATTTCAAATTTTTTAGGATAAAACCTTCTAAGTCCCGCCAATGCCGAAACGAGAGCAATACTATCTTTGCCCCCTGATAAGCCGACTGCAATTTTATCGCCGTCGTTAATCATATTAAAGTCTTCTAACGCCTTTCTTATTGGCGACATTAATTGTTGAAGCGTCATAAAAAACCTGCCGATTAATTTTTAAAAAAGGGAAGATTTTTCTTCTCCCCTTTAAAAATTTTTAAAATTCGTTTAATCCAAATACGTTTGGACTACTCTCAAACATATAATTGTCTAATTCGTTAACCACGTTGTATTTATCTTCGCTATTTTTAAGTTCTGAACAATTTGATAAAGCAAACGTTTGAGCGGTAGTTCCGTTCTTAACGATAACTTTTTTAAGTGAAGTACAACTATCAAACAACTTAGTTTTTAAAAGTATTACTTGTGAACCTGATAAGTCAACTTGTTTAAGTGAAACGCAACCAGAGAAAGCGCCCGCACCTAAATTTTTCAAACTTGAAGGTAATTTTAATTGACTTTGTTCATCGCTTAAAATAACGCTTTTGCCAAGTGAAGAACAATTTGTGAATACGTAATCGTAAATCGTTTCTAATTTAGGGTCTTCGCCAAAAACTAAATCTTTTAAAGAGGTACAATTTGAAAATGCATAATCATAAATGGTAGTTATATTGCTTAAATCTATTGATTTAATATTAGTACAGCCGTAAAATGCGTAAGTGTTGATTTCGCTAATAGTATCTGCTAAAACTATGTTTTCAAGAGTCGTCACACCGTAAAATGCGTTTTGTGGAACGTTATCAATTTGAACGTCTTTATTATCAATAGATACAACACCGTTAATTTTTACGGTTTTTAATGAAGTTGGAAGGTAGAAAGACACGTCCTCTCCTTCTATTAATGGGTCGCCGTTTTCGTCTGTGTAAGAAGAAATTTTAGCAGTAATTTGAGTGTTTCCTTCGCCCGTGTGTGAAGCACCGAAAATATGAGCAAAAACTCTATTTTGACCAACTGCGTTATAAGTTTCGCCAATGAACGGAAGTTCAATTTCTTGTAAATTCGTACAACCACCAAAAGCGCCTTCGCCAATCTTTCTAATATTTTTTCCTACGACTACTTTTTGCAAAATAATTTGACCTGCAAAAGCCGAAGCGTCAATTTCTTCAACTGGATAATCGCCTTTTTTATCTGGAATAACTATTTCACGATATTCTGAAACGGTTGAAAAATCCCCTTCTTTCATTTTAAGCGAGTCATCACTTGAAACTTGAAGTCCCGTTACAACGTAATACTTATAAGTTTCTTCTTCACCATTTTCATTTGTGCGAGTACCCGTTTCCAAACGATAATTAAATTCGCCCGTAGTTTGAGTTGTTTGATTTTCTTTTTCTCCGCATCCTAAATAAAATGATGAGAACACGATAATAAGAATTAACGCAATAGATTTTGCAAAAATATTTTTCATTATATCCTGCTCCTTGATATGTTTAGCAATTTTATAATATTTTATATAATAAATTAAAATATTAACAAACACATTTTAACATTTTAACCTTTTATTGTCAACTTATATGTAAATATTTATAACATTTATTTGCTATAATTTGTATTTTTTAGAATAAAACTAAATATTTTTAGCATTTTTGAGTGTTTTTAAACGACTGCGTTGCCTTCTATAAATGAATTGATTATTTTAGAACTTCCACTTTTATACTTTTCAAAGGCATTTTTTAAAATAGAAGTGTTAATATTTTGATATTTGTAGGTATTTAAAATATATTGTAAACATTTAATAAATTTCTTTTCGCCCATACTTTCTTTTAATCTATGAAACATTATTGCCGAGCGATAATAGTTTATTGAAACGTAATCTAAATCGCTATCGTAATCTTTTAAACTTCTTTTCATAACGGGTTTAATATTTTCATTTTCTTTTGATAACGTCCTTCTTATTTCTTGATACGCAAGAGTAGTTTTTTCAATTATTTCAGTAAATTTTAAATTGTACTCGGAATAATTTTTAAAAAATAGAAAGGTTGAATATTCCGTTAAGCCTTCGTCAATATACCCTTCCAGCGACTCGTTAACACCTACTAATCCGTACCACCACTCGTGTGCAGTTTCGTGAACGATAGTGTAGTCTTTGTTTATATTTTCTAAACTGCTGTCAATAAAGGTTAAACACGGGTATTCCATACCCCCAAAGATAAAATCCGCTTGGCAAACGGAATAAGTTTTATAAGGATAATCACAAAATTTTGACGAGAAAAATTTAAAGGATTTTTCTATCGTTTCCATAGTTTTTTCAGGATTTTCGTCATTGTAATAGTAGTAATAAAGGCTTGTTTTTAAAACTTCTTTTTTCATCACGTTAAATTTATCCGACAAAATAAACGCTATCTCTCTAACGCTGTTTTGAACGTAATCGTACTCGGTATAATCGGAAGAGCAAATAGTATATTGAGGGTTTAGCGAAGAAGCAACCACGTATTTTGAAGGAACTTTTAAAGACACTTTATAATTTGCGCAATCAGAATAAAAAGGGTCCCCTGACGGATAATAAACGTTTTCGTAAAATTCTGAATTTTCGTAAACGCATAAAATCGGATAAAATCCCGTTAAATTTATCGTACTATTTGAATATCCGAATCTATGCAAAACGTTTGGAAGGTGTACCTTAAAATTAATAAAAAGTTTAGTACTTTTATTTAAATTTAATTTATCGTTTAGTTCAACGGTTAAAGTGTTGTTATTTTCTCCACCTACTAAAAAATTGGACTTTTTATTATTTTCTTTAACGCTTAAAATTTGAATATCGCCATAACTTATTCCATTTTCGTACGCCGTTAAAAAATATTCCGTGCGTACAGGTTTTATTTTGCTATCCTTTGAAAATGCGTTTGAATATAAATTAAATTTTAATTCTTCTAAATCGTCTTTTAAAAAATTATTAAAGGTAAACTGCATATTGCAATCAAGCGACATATCTTCGTTTAAAACTATATCTAAATCGTACTCGTTGTTTATAATTTTTGCTTGCTTTTTACAGGCGGAAACGGGTAAAGATAGTAATATTAAAAAAAATATTAATAATAATTTTATAATTTTTTTCATAAAAAAATCCTCAAATAAAATATATTTGAGAATTTAATTATTTATTACTTTTCTTCGGTTAATAAATATTTGCTTGGGTCTATTTTAACTCCGTTTTCTAAAACTTCAAAGTGTAAATGCGCTCCGTCTTTATATTCAGTTCTATTGTTGTTGGCAACTTCGCCAATTTTATTGCCTTTTTTTATAGACGCTCCAATTACTAAATCTTCGTTTACTTCAATATTATTATATATAGTTTTTAATCCGTTTCCGTGGTCCAAAGTTAATGTGGTTCCTTCAAGTTTAGAAGTGGTTATATTTTCAATAACTCCGTCGTAGCAGGCAAGAACGCTCGTTCCTTCGGGTGCCGAAAAGTCTATCGCCTTATGTCCTGAATATAAGCCCAAAGTTTGATTATAAACTACTCCATCGGCAACGTAATCTTTTAAAATAGTTGCGTCTTTTACCGGCATATCAAAAACTATAACTGAAACTACGGGTTTTTGCTCGTTTTCATCCGGCTCTTTTTGAGTATCGTCTGGATTTTCGTTATTATCTAAAACGTTTCCCCCGTTTGTCATTTGACTATTATTATTTGATGAAATCACTAACGCAACGGTTATAAAAGTTAAAAGGGCTAAAACTGCAATAAATATCAAATAATATGCGTTTTTCTTAATAAAATTAATGGTTTTTTGATTTTTTTGTGTCATTTTAATACCTCCTAAATTACAAAACAACTTACTAAATTTTTAATTTTATGTATTAATATCCACCGTAAATTAAAGGCGTTCCTATACTGATTTTATCTTCCGAAATTGCAACGTGTAAATTTATAAGTTTACCATTTATAACTTCCCTTTTAGGTAATTTGTTAGTATAAAAATAAAGATTTTTACACCCGTTTAATTCTTCGCACTTTACAAATTTTGCATCTAAATTATCAACTAATTCAAGGTAATTATAACTTTTATCTAAACTTGTAAAAAGTCCCTCGTAATTTGAAAAACTCTTATATTCTAAAAATTCACCCGAAGATTTTCCGTTTATAACCATAATTAAATTTTCACCCTTTAAAAACTCGGAAGACTTGCCGTAAAGTATAAACGAAGTTATTAAAAGGACTATCGCTAAAATTTTTTTCAACATAAAAATCCCCACTATTGCAGTAGGGATTATTTACTTCTATTTTGTTTTTTATACCTTTAAAAAGTAATTTTTATAAATTTAATAAACCTTCGTCTCTAATTATCGTTAAAAGAGTGATTTTATCTGAAAAATAGGTTGAAAACTTTAACGCTTTTTTAACTTGTTCTTTTTTTACTAAATAATTTTTGTTTTTACTTGAAATTGCAAAATAAGTTTTTCTTACTAATTCTTGAATTTTTAATATAGCAGAAGTTTCGTTTAAAAAGGCTTTTGAAACTTTATTTTTTAATTCCTGAATTAATTTATGCCTTTTAAGCGTTGGAATTTTTAAATTCTTTATAAAATAGTTTGAGGAAATCTTCGTGTTTTTTGATAATTCTTCTATATCCTTATTATAATTACAAGATAATAAATAGGAAGAAAAATCGTTATTAAAATAAAAATGATATAAACTACCAAGTTTTAAAAATGAAATCAAATACCTTTCGCCTTCTTTTAAATCCACGCAAAAAGTTTTTAAAGTGCTTTGAAAAAGTTCAACTGCACTATCAATTAAAAGTTCGCTATTTGCCTTAATTAAGGCAATTAAAATATTGGAGTAGATTAAAACTTCTCTTTTATTAGTGTATTTACTAAAAGTTAAGGCTTTGTTAATTGCCGTTTTTAAAAGACTATAATTTTCAAAATCGTATTCCTTATTCGTTGTTAAGCATTTTATTTTATAGTCAATTAAAGATATAACTTGACTAACGGCCTTTATATAACATACCGAAAACGTGTAATCTTCCGTAGTGGACATTAAATCTAAATCAATATATATATTTTTTATAAGTTCTAAATCTATAAAATATGGCAAGCCTAAATTAAAGGCTTTTGCACGCTTGCAAAATATATACTCTACGTTTGGCTCAATTAAAAACGAATATATATCAGCCTTTATTTTTTTTGCTAAATTTACGCTTTTTACTATTAATTTTTCTCCGCCAACTACTAACAAAGTAGAGTCTTTTAAACTTATATTAGTTTTAGTTATAAGGTTTTCTTCACTTTCTTCTACTATTAAATAATCTTTTTCGCCTTTATAACTAACTAAACTTTTATCTATAATTTTTTTTAATTTTTCGTAAGTTTTTCTTTCTAAAATAATCGTGATTTTACCCAACAAATTTTTACTAACTGAAAACACCGCATCACTTAACGGCGATACGGCTATTTTCGTTTGAGTATTAAAATTTTTAAAAAGAAGTTCGTTTACTTCTTCTTTTAAATTAAAGGATAATTCACCCATTTACTTCCCAATCCTACCAATGTTAGAAAATAGTTCTATTCTCTTTTTAATATCAGGAAATTTTTCAATCGTTCTTTCGCCAAAGAAACTATCTTTAACGTCGCAAGAAGACGATATCGTGTTTCCTATAATTGATAAATTAATATCAAAATTAATTGGAATTTTTTCTTCTTTTAAAATTATTTGCCTTGGCAAACCCAACCTATTTAACGGAATAGGCAAAACGTCGTTACCAATTAATAAGTTGGCTGCTTTTTCATAATCTTCCTTACTTAATTTAGACGCCTTTAAAGTTATTGCGTTTACGTTTAAATCTTTTAAAAGTTTTACGGCTTTTAACCACTTTTCTTCATCAAAAGTATCGTAAGGCAATAAATACGAAGTGATAACGCCAAATTCAGCGTTTAGTTTTACAATTTGTTCAACTTTACACATCGTTTTTTTAACGCTATTTAGTATGTATTTTTCATATAAAATTTTAGACAAATCTTCAACGTAATAAGCGTTTTCCGATTCACTTAAAAATAAATTTGCTTTTTCGTTTTCAATATTAAATTTATCTTTTAAAATCTGTAATATTTTTTCAGATTTGCCATACTTTTCAACGAGTAAAAATGCAAGTTCACTGGCTAAATGCTTTTCGGTAATTATTCCTTTTCTCTTTTTAGCATCTTTTAAAAGTTTAGATAATTTTACCTTGATATCTAAATCTTCAATTTCTTTATTTAAAACGCTTAAAAAACTAATAACTTCTTGCTTTTTCTTGGTTGAGTAAAATTCAATTTTTTTAGAAAATTCGTCTATTACTTCACTAGGAATACCATATCCGTAAACTATTCCCCTTTGTTCGCCGAATAAGGCTTCGCACTCTATATGATATCCGCAAGAATACTTGAGTTTTAATAATTTACAAGCAGTTCTAAACTCTTTATTATAAGAAAGGGTAGCATAGTCGTTAATTCCAACTCCGTAGCAATTAGAACGATGAGCAATATATGCGCACATCGTTGGAGAATATTGTGAAAAATATGCAGTGCTAGTAAAGTGAATTGGAATTACCTTATTTTCAGTAAAACTTTCGCCTAATTCTCTTTCATTTTTTATTATATTTTTAAGTGCAATTTTTCTTTTTAGTAAAGATTTTGAATTTAAATTTTCTATTTGCTTTTCAATATTTATCATAGTACACCATTATATATATTGTAATATGCAATTAAAAATTTGTCAATATTATAAGCAATTTTATTGTTTTTTGACTAAAATAGGCACTTTTTAACAAAAAAAATTAAAAACCCCCTTGCAAATTAATATTTTTATGATATAATGTTATTAGTTGTTTTATGCAATTTAGGTGCATAAAGGGGGGGAACATATGAATAAAAGTGAATTTACAAGGGTTTACGCTGATAGACTTGGCGTAAAAATCAAAGATGCAGAACAATATTTGGAAACGTTTATTGATTCAGTAACGGAATGTTTAAAAAACGGCGAATACGTTCACGTTTCTGGTTTTGCAACTTTTGAAATTAAGGAGAAAAATGCAAGAGACGGTATCAATCCTTTAACAAAAGAAAAAGTTAATATTCCTGCTTGCAAATCACCTTACGTGAAATTCTCAAAATCTTACAAGGCTAAATTTAATTAAGCCATTTAAAAAGCATCTAAGCAAAAAACTTAGATGCTTTTTAATTTAATTTATTTTTAACTTTTTAATTTACAAATTAACCTTGCATTTCAATAATTTTAATATTTTCTTTATCCTCTAATGCACGCAATCTTGCAAGTTCTGCAATTGCAACGTCAGGACAACCCATACCAACTATTTGTGCGTATACACGTTTTTTAGGGTCTGGTGTGTAAGTTTGTTTACCTGCAAGTAATAAACCAATTTCAACGTCAAAAGAATTTTCGTCAATTTCACCAAGTTCTGCAAGTGGTTTTAAATTACCTCTATGTAATGCTTGTGCAATATGGTCAACGGCAATAACGTCTGCTTTTCTAACTACGTCAAATTCAACTTCTTTGAACGAACCCATAGTTATAACTAACGCACCTTCTTTTACCCAAGATTCTTTTACAAGGTCTGCATTAGCAGTTGTAACGGTTATTATAATATCGCTATCTTCACAAGCAGATTTATTATCCGTGCAACTAACCATTTCAATACCAGAACCTTCAAATTTAGAAATAAAGTTAAGTCTTGCTTGTTCGCTTAAATCACAAACGTAAACTTTTTTAATGTCTAAAAGTTTAGTCATACACAATAAACTAGTATATCCTTGTAAACCTGCACCGATAATAGTTACAACGTCAGTTTTATAAGCAAGTTTTTTACACATAATTGCAGGTTGAGCGCCCGTTCTCATATCAGAAATCCAATCGCCCGCTACAAGTGCTTTTAATAAACCTGAGTGTGGGTCTGTAAGTACTACGTTTGCTTTAATATATGGTAAACCAATTTTTCTGTTGCCGTTATATCCGCCAACAATTTTAATTCCGGCAATATCAAGTGGTTTTACGTAGTTTGGCATTGAGTTAAACCAACCGTCTACCCCTGCACTTGACATATCGGTAGTAATCTTTGGTGGCATAATGATTTCATCGTTTCCAAACCAAGTCCACGCTTTTTCAACCATATCTATAACGTCTTCAACCGAAAGGTATTTTTGAACGTCTGAATTAGTTATTAATAATGCTTCTTCTTTAAAATTTGACATAATTCTTCTCCAATTAACGCTTTTTATTCGTCTTTTTTTTCTTAATTAAGTATACTCTAAAAATTAGCCTATAACCTAATAATCCAATAATACTTTAATTTAAATAAGTCAATCAAAATTTACAATTATTTTTATTTTTTTAAATTTTTTATAAAATATGGTTGAGTATTTGCCCTTCTGCCCTTTTCGTCTATTACGTCTATCCTAAAATACTTATAAACGTCTAACAACTTAAATTCTAAATAATTAACGAATTCATTTTCCTTGGCTTTCACGCTAATAGACTTTCTTCCATAAGTTGAAAGGCAAATCATTTTTGCGTTTTCGCAACTTATTTTAACCACGTCGTCTTCAACGACTAAACTTTTAATAATAGGTCCCGTAGAAGTATAGAAATTTCCATTTAACAAGCCTTCTATAATTTTTTCATAAGTTAAAGACTCGGCGTTAACCATAACGAAAGCCCCAAAACTATTTTTAATATCGTGATTATCATCTCCACACGAAGCAAAAATCTTTTTGCCCGCCTTTAAATAATCGTCTAATACGTTAGTTTCGTAGCCGTAAAGCCCGTCGTTATTACAAGCCGTATTAAATATTTCAACTGCCCAAAGTCCTTCGTAATTTATATATTGATTATACTCATCTAGCGACCATCTTGGGTGATTATATGCAACGAAATATCCCATATCGTTTGCTCTTTTTATAAGTTCGTTAACACCATTAGCAGAATATTCTTTACAATAATCGCCGTACTTTTTAACCATTTCTTCTTTTTTTTCTTTACTTGAATAATGGTCAACGTTTACTGAATATAACGAATTATTAACGTCGTGTTGCTTTTTTGCGTATGCGTTTAAATGACACACCTTTAAATTAGGATTTTTTAAGGTGGATTGAGTATAATCTTCTTTGATTGAGTATTCAGTACTTGGTATAGTTATAAATTCTTCATCGTCTAAATAAGAGTGGTCGTAAACTACTTCGTGGTCGGTAATAGCCAAAAAACTATATCCTGCACCTTTATACGCCTTTTTCAAATCTTCGGGAGTTTGATTCCCGTCTGAAAAAGTACTATGGCAATGTAAATTTCCCTTAAAGAATTTTTTGTTTTCGTCCAATAATATTTTTTTCATATTGCCCTCTAAATTTTTAAATTTACATAATTATATCATAACAAATAGGTTAAGTAAAGTGTTATAATTGCAAAATTTATCAATAAAAATTTACATTTATGCCACGTAAACCCCCGTTTTTGCTATTTGTTTTGTATTATTGTTGACTTTTTTTAAAAAAAAGCATAAACTTTATATATGAAGTTAATTATTGTAGGTGTTGGAAAAGTAGGCGAAACTCTCGTTGAAAAATTATCCAAAGAAAATCATAATATAACAATTGTAGACCATAACGAGTCTGTAACCAACCGCTACGTTAATAAATTTGACGTTTTAGGGGTAGTTGGTAGTGGTTGTGAAAGAACTACTCTTTTAAACGCAGGCGTTAGTAATTGCGACTTTTTTATTGCTTGCACTTCAAGAGACGAGCAAAATATTTTGTCTTGCGTTTTAGCACAAAAACTCGGAGCAAAACACACTATTGCAAGGGTTAGAGACCCCGAGTTTTATAAAGAGTCTAAATACATGCGTGAAGATTTGGGTATTGATATGTTCATTAACCCGGAATATAGAACGGCACAAGAAATCGTTAACGTTTTAAAATTTCCATCGGCAAGCAATATTGAAACTTTCGTTGACGGAAAAGTTTCCATTATGGAATTTAGTATAAATTATGGAAATCCGCTAATCAACGAAACTATTCAAGCCATCGCTAAAAAGGGACAAAGCAAAGTTTTGTTCGGTATAGTTAGCCGTGGGGATAAAGTTTTTATACCAAAGGGCGATTTTGAAATAAAAAAAGACGATAAAATTCACGTTATCGCTACTGAAAGCGAGATTTCTTCCTTCTTAAAACGTTTACAAATTTTTAAAGCCCCTGCTAAATCAGTATTTATAGTAGGTGGTGGCAAAATTGCTTATTATTTAGCAAAAGAACTTGAAAAGTCTAATATTACGGTTAAAATTTTAGAAAAAGACGACAAGCGTTGTGAAGAATTAAATCAAGTTTTATCAAAAGCAATTATTTTAAACGGCGACGGCACGGACTCTGACGTTTTAACGGAAGAAGGCTTATTAACTTGCGACGCTTTTATTACTCTTACGGGAATTGATGAAGAAAATACGATTATGTCTTTATTTTCTTTAACTAAAAACGTAAATAAAGTAATTACTAAAATTGATAAATTATCTATTAGTGATATAGTTAAAAAACTCGGGCTAGACACTATCATTACGCCAAAGGAAATTATTGCTAACCAAATTATTAGTTTTATAAGGTCTAACCAAACGTACGATGGTAAAGGCGTTAACACCGTGTATAAACTAAACGATAAAGCCGAAGCCCTTGAATTTACCGTTAGCGAAAACTTTAAACAACAAAACGTTCCGCTAAAAGATATAAAAATGAAACAAAACGTATTAATCTGCGGAATCGTAAGAGATTCAGAATTTATTTTACCTAACGGAAATAGCGAATTAAAATTAGAAGATAGAGTTATAATTATTACAACTGAAAAACAAATTACTGATTTAAATCAAATTTTAAGGTAGTTATATGAATTATAAAATGGTTTTTAATATTTTAGGTAGAGTTATGCTTTTAGAAGCAACCTTTTTAATTTTGCCTATTATCGTTAATTTCATATATTTAGAAAACAACTTGCTTTGCTATTTAATTCCTATTTTTATATTATTAATAGTAGGAATTCCCGCAATTACGTTGAAACCGAAAGATAAATCTATTTACGCAAAAGAAGGTTTTTTAATCGTTAGTTTCGCTTGGATTATTTTATCGCTAGTTGGTGCTATTCCATTTATTTTAACAGGAGCAACAACTTCTTACGTTGACGCTCTTTTTGAAACTATTTCAGGTTTTACAACTACGGGTGCATCGGTTATAAACGACGTGGAAATTTTGCCTAAAAGTTTATTATTTTGGCGTTCCTTTACCAACTTTATAGGCGGTATGGGTGTTTTAGTATTCGTTTTAGCAATTATGCCTAGTTATAACCAAGGCGATATGCACGTGTTCCGTGCAGAATCTCCCGGCCCGTCCGTTGGAAAATTCGTTTCTAAAATTAAAAATACTTCTAGAATTTTATATTCAATTTATATCGTAATGACGTTGATTTTGTTCGTATTATTATGCCTTGGCGGTATGCCCGTTTTTGATAGTATAACTCACGCATTTTCAACGGCTGGTACGGGTGGCTTTTCAATTAAAAACACTAGTATTCAATTTTATAATAGCGTTTATATTGAAATGGTTATTGCGGTATTTATGTTCTTATTCGGCATTAACTTTAACTTTTACTACTTGTTGCTTTTTAGAAAATTTTCAAAAGCCTTTAAAAGTGAAGAACTTAAAACCTATCTAATAATAGTTTTATCTTCTACTTTATTAATCGCTTTAAGCCTTTTAAATTCTCTTAATAATTTTGGGGAAGCGTTAAGATACGCATTTTTCCAAACGGCTTCTATTTCTTCAACCACGGGATTTACTTCGGCAAACTTTAACGCTTGGCCAATATTTGCACAAGGTATACTAACGTTTTTAATGATTACAGGCTCTTGCGCAGGCTCAACGAGTGGCGGAATAAAGATTTCAAGATTGTCTATTTTATTTAAATCTTCAATAGTTGACGTTAAGAAAACGTCTAACCCACGCAGAGTTTTACCCGTTAAATATGACGGAGAAGTGGTGGAAAAAGACGTTGTTAATAACGTAAAAACATATTTAGGCCTTTGGTTTTTTATAGTAATTATATCAACTTTATTAATTTCAATAGAAAATTACGGCGACCTTATTACCAATTTAAGTGCATCGTTGACTTGTATTAGCAACGTAGGACCAGGTTTTGGTTTAGTTGGGCCAATACATAATTTTTATAATTATTCTTACTTTTCTAAATTGGTACTATCCTTTACGATGCTTGCAGGAAGACTTGAACTTTTTCCGATGTTAATCTTATTCCAAACGGCAACTTGGAAAAAAAGATAATTTAATAAAAAAATAACGACTTCTCTTCAAAGAGAAGTCGTTTTTAATTGCTTTTAATATTTAAACCTTTTAAACGTTAACAAATCAGATTTGTATTTTATAGAATATTCTTTTGCTTTTATTAAATCTTGTTCTTTGTAGTTTCCGCATTCCTTTGGCGTTGCACCTGGAATTTCGCCATTAAAATCAATTACGTAATCTAAACAATTTAGTAAATAAGGTAAAATGTTTTCGCTTTCCCATTTCCCGTAAACTATTAAATAAAACCCCGTTCTGCAACCCATAGGTCCAAAATAAACTATCTTATTTTTTATTTTGCTATTTCTAAAATAAGTTGCAAATAAATGTTCTATCGTGTGAATTGCCGGAACTTCAAGCGGAATTTCTTTATTAGGAGCAGTAAATCGCATATCAAAAGTCGTGATAAAATTATTATCAAAATTATCAAGCCTACTTACGTATAATCCGCTATATAACTTTTCGTGGTCAATTTTAAAACTTTCTATTTTTTGCATAATGTTTTCTTAAAAAATTATTCTTCAATAATTTTAGTTTTATTATTCTTCTTTACTATTTTGTATTTTTTATCCTTAACGATAATTCCGTCAACGCTAAAATCTTCATTAGCAAGGGAGTTAACGCTAATTCCGTCTTCTCCTACGTTTATTCCCACGTAATACTTGAAGAATAAATCTAACCATAACGAGTGAAAATAATCGTGATATACCGAAAACGAAATTCCGTTTACTCCACGATAATGCTCTTTTATCGTTGGAACGCTTCTATCTCCGTAAATAAAGTGCAAATCAGTATATCTATTAAATAAATCTAACCATACTTCCAAGTATTTTTTATCTTTTTTACAAATACTTCCTAACCCATCTAAAACTATACTCGTAGCGTAAGGCCATACGGGGCCGTTCCAACAACAACCGTAAAAATGTGGTTCTTTAACGCTTGCGTTAGTAGGTCCTACGATGCAATTTCCAAACCAATACATTGGGTTTTGCTTGGTGATAGTGGTAGTTCCAAAATTCGTTAAGAATTTACTTTCTTCCATTAACCCTTTAACAAGATTTTCTATTCCACCGTCAAAGTCAAAAATATCCGACATATATAAAGCAAAAGCGTCGTAGCCAAGCGATTCTTTGCAAAGTTTACCCGTTTTTTCATCTTTATCATAAAATAATCCGCTATCTTTATCGTAATGATTCTTAATTAGATAATCTTTTATAAATAGATATTTATTATAATAGAGTTCGTAATCTTCTTTATTATCAACAACTTTTGCAAGCATTGCCGTTCCGTAGCAATTTTGCATTAAATAAGAAATTTCGTCTAATCTATAAATTTTAGTTGCTTGATAGCCTAAACTCATACCTTCGTTATCTTGAAGCCAATCCCATTTAGGCTCTGCGTGTTCATAAAAAGAAGGTTGATATTCCGCACCCGTTACCCAACTGCCGAAAGTAAACGGAACTCCACTTTCATCAACTTTTGACAACTGTTTTTTAGTGTAAGCAGAAATTTTTTCGTAATTCTCTTTTATAAATTCTATGCAAGGATATTTCTTATACAAGTTCCAAATTGCCATAGGCGTATATTGGATATACGCATGATAATTTCCGTAATGTTGAGCAAAATTTAAAACGTCAGAATAAGAAACGGAAGGCGTTTTTAACCATTTTGCTTCGTCAATATGTAATGGAACGGAAAGTCCGATAGGACAGCCGAACCACGCTCCCGCAGGGGATTCGTACATTACTTCATTTTCAAAAGGTATTTCCTTGATTACGTCTTTTGGAGTTTTAAGGTTTCTATATAATAAAAACCACCTATAATAATAAACTTTCTTTAAGTCTTCGTTGTCGGTATCAAAATTTGGAACGTTTTTAATAAACCAATCGTTAAATAATTTTTCGTTATCTAAAATAAATTTAGGCGTATTATAGTTATTTTGTTCTTCACTTACGTATTTTTCTTTAATATTTTCAAAAGACTTATTAGCGTCTTTAATTGAAGCCGTTGAAAAACAAATTCCATATATAACGGATAAAGATTCCTGACTTTTAAGAGTGAACTCTATTTCGCTTTTAGTCTTATCATTTATAAAAGGCAAGCAATAAAGGTTAACCTCATATTTGTTTCTACCCAAAGCCGCAGGTAAAACTTTACCACTATACACGCCCTTTGCATCACATTTAGAAATTAATTTTAACTCTATTTTTTTATCTTCTTTTCCTTCGTTATAAAAGGTTAATCTTGAAATAAAATTGTCGCTATCTTTTAAAATACATTTTTCTTCTCTTACGGAAACTATTCCGCAAGGCTCGTAGCCTTCTAAACCGCTTTCAGAACAATAAATAGTATCTTGATAGGCGGGAGAATATACGTGTCTCATAGGACTAAACGAAACGTTCTTATCGTCAATCTTTATAGAAAGTTCTAAAAAATTTTCAACCTCCGTTTCAAAGCCTGCTATAAACTTTCCTTGCATAGCAAAGTTAGGCGCTTTAAAATAATTAAGACTTTCATTTCCCCTTTTATTACAATCGTAATTATAAGTTGAAAAATTCTTTCCCATAAGGTCTATTTGACGAGAGTTTTGTAAAAATTTATTTACGTTTAACATTTTTAATCTCCAACGTTTTATATGTGTTTAATTTTAGATAAAATTAAGTTAATTTTATTATAACTCATAAGTGCTTATAAGTAAAGTATTTAGTTATACTTACAACTTCAAAACTTTTTACTTAACAATTTTAACTAATTTAAAAAATTTTTTCTGCTCTAACGTAATACGCTTTGGGGCTTGCACTTTTCTTTTCAATAAAACCTTCCTTTTTAAGTTTTTTGAGTAAACTTTCTACCAAAGAAAAAGTAGCCACTCCTTAAAGAAATGGCTACTTAAACTTTAATTAGTAAATTTTAATCGTTTTAGATTAAATTAACCTCTTGGGTTTTTAATGTTTGCTTGTGCAGCAGCGAGTCTTGCAATTGGAACTCTAAATGGTGAACAAGATACGTAAGAAAGTCCTACGTTGTGGCAGAATTCAATAGTTGATGGGTCGCCACCGTGTTCGCCACAAATACCAAGTTTGATGTCAGGTCTAGTTTGTTTACCTAAATCAACGGCAATTTTAACGAGTTTACCAACACCTGCAACGTCAAGTCTTGCAAATGGGTCGCTTTCATAAATCTTGTTATCATAGTAAGAATTTAAGAATTTACCTGCATCGTCACGGCTGAAACCAAACGTCATTTGAGTTAAGTCGTTAGTACCGAACGAGAAGAATTCTGCTTCTTTAGCAATTTCGTCAGCAGTGATTGCTGCTCTTGGAATTTCAATCATCGTACCAACTTTGTAAACAAGGTTAGAGTTAGCGTCTTTAATACACTTATCAGCAGTTTCAACTACTACGTTTTTAACGAATTGAAGTTCTTTAATTTCGCCAACGAGCGGAATCATAATTTCTGGAACGATATTCCAAGATGGGTTTTTCTTTTGAACTGCGATAGCGGCTTGAATAACTGCCTTCGTTTGCATTTTAGCAATTTCTGGGTAAGTTACTGCAAGACGGCAACCACGGTGTCCCATCATTGGGTTAAATTCGTGAAGTGAAACGATAATTGCTTTAAGTTCAGATACTTCAATGTTCATTTCGTTTGCTAATGCAACAATATCTTCTTCTTCAGTTGGAACGAATTCGTGAAGTGGTGGGTCAAGGAAACGAATTGTTACA
>JAZRLL010000065.1:0-6725 GCA_045646745.1 Christensenellaceae bacterium | reverse complement strand
GATTAAATTAACATTTTTAAAACAAAATGAACCTAAATCTCACAAAAAAGCGTAGTAGTAAATAAGAGCAAGACGAAAAATGAATTCAATTTTATTATTTTTAGCATTTTTACACTAAAAAAAGTGGCTAATGCCACTTTTTAAATATTTTTAATTTTTAAATTCTTTAACGGCGTTATTTTTGTAGGTAGTAAAAGCAATTTCAAAGTTGTTATCAATAATAGTTTCACTTTTATAAACACACTCAAAATTTTCAAGTTTATCAAGGTTTTCATAAAAAACCGTTGCTTCGCCGTTAGCATTAACTTTCGTTACGTAAACCTCATCGCAATAAGGAAGCATAGTTTTGTAAAACATAGCACCGCCAATAACGAAAACTTCATCGTATTTTTTAATTTCCACTTCAAGTTCTTTTAAGGTGTGAACTACTATACAATCGTCTCTTTCAACGTCGCTTGGAGCAAGCACTATATTAGTTCTATTTTTTAGCGGTTTTGAGTTAGGAAAAGAAAGTAAAGTGTTATAACCCATGCAAACGGTCTTTCCACTTGTTTTTTCTCTAAAAAATTTCATATCTTCTTTTAGGGAAAAAAGTAAGTCGTTATTTTTACCAATTCCCCAATTATTATCTACTGCTACGATTGCTTTTATCATACAGCCACCTCTAATTTACTATTTAATGGAGTGCTTTTATAGTCAACGAGTTCAAAATCGTCAACGGTAAAGTCGTAAAAATTCTTAACGCTTTTATTTATTACGAGTTTTGGCGCTTCAAACTGTTCGTTTTTAAACATTGTTTCAAGTGCAGGAATATGCCTATCGTAAATGTGAGCGTCTGAAATAACGTGAACGAGTTCACCAACTTCTAAATTAGAAACTTGGGCAAACATCATAATAAGAATTGCGTATTGAACGACGTTCCAGTTATTAGCAACGACCATATCGTTTGAACGTTGATTTAAAATTCCGTTTAACTTACCATTAGTAACGTTAAAAGTCATAGAATAAGCACATGGATATAAGTTCATTTCACTTAAATCTTGGAAGGTGTAAATATTAGTCATAATCCTTCTGCTGTATGGATTGTGTTTAAGGTCGTATAAAACCCTATCAACTTGGTCCATTTCCCCTTCTTTGTATTTATGCTTAACGCCTAATTGATATCCGTACGCTTTACCTATTGAGCCGTTTTCGTCAGCCCAACTATCCCAAATGTGAGAATTAAGTTCTTTAACGTTATTAGATTTTTTTTGCCAAATCCACAAAATCTCGTCAATGGCTGACTTGAAAAAAGTCTTTCTTATCGTTAAAATAGGAAATTCTTTTGATAAATCATATCTATTTACAAGACAAAACTTTTTAACGGTGTGTGCAGGAGTTCCATCTAACCAACGTGGACGCACGTTTTGGTCGGTATCCCAATAACCGTTATTAATTATGTCTTTACAATTCTCTATAAACACTTTATCGGCGTAACTCATTATATTTCTCCTTTCGTATTGATTATTTTAACATAATAACGCTTAATTGTAAAGAGTTATTTTTATAAAAATGCGTCTTTTTCTTTACCTTTAAACTTTCTTTTAATTATCGTTGTTTTTATTGCGTAAGGCGTAATTTTATTTAAAAAATATACGAGTTTATTATACGTTCCTGGAATACAAAGTCTCTTATTTTTTTCAAGGGCTTTTAGTCCTTTTTTAACGACGTATTCAGGAGATTTTTGAGCAAGTTTTCCGCTTAAACCTTGAAGTTTAATATCTTTTACTATATCTTCTCTCGTTGGAACACTGCTAGGTGCTAAAACGGTTAATTTTACACCCGTTTTTGAAAGTTCTTTTCTGAGAGCAAAACAGAAAAAATTTAAGGCGCTTTTCGTAGCGGAATACTCACTAAAATAAGGCATTGGAGTAAAACCGCATAAACTTGAAACGACTAGAATTTTAAGCGGAGTTTTCCTTTGTTTTAAAAGAAAATTTATAGAAGAAACCGCCCCTTCAAAATTTACCCTTGCCTGCATAACTATTTTGTTTTCGGTATACTTTAAAAAGTCCATGCGAGTATCAATTCCCGCAACGTAATACAGTTCGCTAATTACTAAATTTTTTAAGGAAAAATAAAGGTTTTCTCTATCTTCTTGATTTACTAAATTGCAAGTAAAAATCTCCACGTTAATAGTATTATTTAAAATAAAAATCTCTTCTTTTAATTTAGATAATTTAGAGATACTCGTGCCTACTAATATTAAGTTTTTTCCCTTTAAAGCAAGTGCTTTTGTAAAGGCTTTTCCAATCCCGCCACAAGCACCGAAAATAAGCGAATATTCCATTTTTCCCTTTAATTAAAATTTATTTTTTTCCTTTGAATTTCCGTTTTTATTTTTTCTATTGATTTTTTTTCAATTCTAGATATATACGACCTAGAAATTTTTAATAATTTTGCAACGTCTCGCTGTGGTATAGAAACGCCGTTTTTTAGACCAAATCTCAACGATATAACAGTGTATTCCCTTTCAGTTAAACAGTCTTTTAAAATTTGATTTAATTTGATTTTATTCGTTTTTTTAGATACTTCGTCAACGACTTCTTCGCCGTCAATTGAAAGCATATCAATAATAGTTAATTCGTTTCCGTCCTTATCTGAACTTATAGTATCTGACAAATAAACGTTATTTTGATGCTTTTTATTTGCTCTTAATAGCATTAGGATTTCATTTTCAATACATCTTGCCGTGTACGTTGCAAGTTGAGTACCTTTATCAATATCGTAGGTGTTGATTGCCTTGATTAAACCAATCGTTCCCGTTGAAATTAAATCGTCGGTATCTTCTGAACCCTGATATTTCTTAACGATATGAGCAACTAATCTTAAATTATGCTTTATAAGCATTTCTTTTGCGTTATTATCGCCGTTTTGCTTAAATTCAATTAAGTACTTTTTCTCTTCTTCACTACTTAAAGTTTTAGGAAAACAATCCCCAACTACGCTACCGCAAAAGAAAAATATTTTCCCTAGTAAAAAACTTAAAAATTCTATAAACATAAAAATTCCTCACTTTTTAAAATTTATGAAGAATTTTTACTAAATATGTCGTTTTTTAAATAATATCTCGCCTTAAAATATCCCCCTCGTATAAAGGATACGGCGTTTTAATAACAAGTTTTTGTTGAACGAGTTTCGCGTCGTCAATTTCTTCGCCGTTTAGCGTTTTAATACTTTCAACAACGAATCTTTTATTAAAACTTTCGCTTGGGGATAAAATCTCTAAAACGTCGCCAACTTTAAAGCGATTTCTCATTTCAACAACGGCGGTTTTAGTGTTATCGTCATAGGATAAAACGTTGCAAATAAACATACTATTTCCGCTTGATTGACTTCCGTCGTAATTAACGGTTTTAACATTATCACCAAGCGTATAAGCAGTTGTAAAAGCCCTATGAAAAGTCTTTTTAAGTTCAGTTAAAAATAACGGATTTTCAATATATTTCTTGCCGATTTTATAATACTCGTCAAATGCACGCCTATATGCGTTTATAACCGTTGCTAAATAGTATTCCCCTTTCATGCGTCCTTCAATTTTAAAAGAAAATACCCCTGAATTTTGCATTTCGTCAATATATTCAATCATATTAAGGTCTTTACTGTTTAAAATATAAGTGCCTTTATCATCTTCTTCTATCGGATAAAACTCTCCGTCTTTATTTTCTTCTTTAATAGAATAACTCCACCTACACGCTTGAACACACTCGCCACGATTTGAATCCCTATTCGTAAAATAATTAGAAAGCAAACACCTACCGCTATAACTTATACACATAGCGCCGTGAACAAAGGCTTCTAACTCCGTTTTTGGATTTAAAAAATCTTTGATTTCCTTAATTTCTTGTAAAGATAATTCCCTTGCTAAAATTATTCTATCAACGCCTTGTTCTTCCCAAAACTTTGCAGAATACTTGTTTAAAGTATTTGCTTGCGTTGATAAGTGAATTGAAAGTTTAGGAGCAACTTTCTTTACAACACTAATTAAACCGGGGTCTGATAAAATAACGCCGTCAACGTTAATTTCTTTAAGGTATTTAAAATAATTAATAGCATCGTCAAAATCTCTATTTTTTGCAAAAATATTAACGGTTATATATACCTTTTTCCCCCTTTTGTGAACGTAATCAACGGCGGATGATAATTCTTCATTTGTAAAATTATCAGAAAAAGCCCTTAGCGAAAATTGCTTTCCGCCAAGATATATTGCGTCCGCACCAAAATATAGTGCCGTTTTAAGTTTACTAAAATTGCCCGCTGGGGCTAATAATTCAAGTTTTTTCATGATTGTTTTTTGTATGAAACCGCTATTCCATCGCCTACGTCAAAAAAGCAGGTTATCATATCTTTATCCTTTGAACAAATTTGATTGTAATCATCTAATTTTTTAACTAACGTTTTATATTCCTTTGGACACTCTTTTTCCCCGCTAACGTATCCTCTAAACAGTACGTTATCAGCAAAAATTACCCCGCCGTCGTTTAATAAATCTTTTAAAAGCGGATACAAAGTCGCATAGCCCGATTTATTACAGTCTAAAAATATAAAATCGTATTTTGAAGACAAATTCATAACCACGTCTAAACTATCGCCAATAAGAGAAGTAATCCTATCTACCACCCCGAATTTTTTAAAATTTTCCAAGGCTTTATTACGCATTTCCCTATTCTTTTCAATAGTGGTTAAACGGGCTTCCTTGTTTTGAAGAAGCATAGCAATAGCCGAGCAACCCGTTGCCGTTCCAAGTTCTAAAATGGATTTAGGATTTTTAATTGACGTTATTAATAAAAGTTCGTTTAATCCGTCGGTTAAAATGGTTGGAACGCCGTCTTTACGATACTCGTTTTGCATTTTAATAAGTTCTTCGTTAATATTTAGTTGTGCGTTATTTTTCGTTAGTTTTTTAGTATACTCGTTTATCATACTTTTGTTATAACAGGCAAAATCATAGGATTTTTCTTGGTTTTTTTATAAATATAATCTTTCAATTTCTTTCTTAAAAGATTTCTAATATCAGTGATATCACCAGATTTAACGTTGTAATATTCTAAATATTTAGTAATTAGTCCTTTCATTTCTTGAATTTGCAAATCGCTTAAACCCGCACCTTTACAAATAACGTCAGGCTCTTGTAAAATCAAACCGCTATCTGATGAAACGCAACAAACTGCAACGATTATACCTTCGCCAGATAAATGTTTTCTATCCCTAACAACGCTTTGCGCTTCATCAATAGAAAGCCCGTCTACAAGCCTACTTCCAGAAGGAAATTTATCCCTTTTTTTCATTGATTTTTGGGATAATTCAACGGTGTCGCCAATATCACAAATAAGCATATTACTTTCTTTTAAACCCATTTCTTTTGCAAGTTCAACGTGCTTAACTAAATGGCGATATTCTCCGTGTACGGGAATAAAAAATTTAGGCTTAATTAAAGAGTGCATTATTTTTAATTCTTCTTGACAAGCGTGCCCCGAAGCGTGAATTTTTTCCAACGCCTCGTAAACGACTTCCGCGCCTAGTCTATACAAGTTGTTAATAACTTGGTAAATGCTTTTTTCGTTACCAACTATTGGAGACGCCGAAATTATAATCGTATCGTTTTTACCTATTTTAATTTGTTGATATTCACCCATCGCCATACGAGATAAAGCACTCATGGGCTCGCCTTGTGAACCCGTTGAAAGAATAACTAAATCTTTATCTTGATAATTTTTAATTTTATCAATGTCAATTAAAACGTTTTGCGGAATAGTTATCTCACCGATTTTTGAAGCCGATTCAATAACGTTTATCATACTTCTTCCAGACAACGCAACTTTACGCTTATTTTTATAAGCAATATTTAAAATCTGCTGAATTCTATATACGTTTGAAGCAAAAGTCGCCACTATTAGCCTTCTATATTTATTTTTAATAAAAAGCCTTTCTAAATTTTCTAAAACCACGCTTTCGCTCATTGAATAACCGCTTCTTTCAACGTTAGTTGATTCGCAAAGCAAAAGTTTAACTCCTTTTTTGCCAATTTCGGTTAATCTTGCTAAATCTATAATTTCACCGCCTATTGGAGTTAAATCCACCTTAAAATCGCCCGTATGAAGTACAGTTCCAACGGGAGTGGTAATTGCCAAGGCAACGCTTCCTGGTATTGAGTGATTAACGTTTATAAATTCTACCGAAAAACACCCCGCTTTTACAACCGATTTAGCATCAACGGTACGGAATTTAAAATTCTTAATTTTAAACTCTCTAACTTTATTTTCAGTTAAGGTTAAAGTTAATTTTGTTGCATATACGGGAACGTTTATATCCTTTAATAAATAAGGCACACCACCAATATGGTCTTCATGACCGTGGGTTAAAAATAAACCCCTAATTTTGTCTTTGTTTTGAATAAGATAAGTAATGTCAGGTATAACTAAATCAATCCCCGGCATATCTTCGGTGGGAAAGGTTAAACCTGCGTCAATTATAATAATATCTTTTCCAAATTCTAAGGCGGTCATATTCTTTCCAATCTCACCTACGCCACCTAAAAATCTAACTTTTAGAGTACTGTTATTTCTTTTCATATTAGTTCCTTTATTAATCTATTTACCGTAAACTTGCAATAAAAACCGCAATTTTTCTATCTTTCGTTTATAAAATTATATCCATATTAATCTATTAAATAACAATCCTTTTTT
>JAZRLL010000064.1:0-2583 GCA_045646745.1 Christensenellaceae bacterium | reverse complement strand
CAGGAGTATTATTAATTTTAAAAAGTAGAATAGTAAAATATTTTTAAAAATGAAATAAGTTTAATAAAAAATAAGGCCGTAATTTTTTTACGGCTTTTTTTATGTTGTTAATTAGAGTAAAATTTTGTTATTTATAAATTTTAAGATAGAAATTATATAAATTTTCTTAGTGAATATTTAATTAATTTTTTAAATTTAAATTACTTTAAATCGTATAAAAAAATATCTTGACACGCTTATATAGTAGTGTTATAATATATTTATATTATAATAAATTTAGCAAATGTATTTAATTTTGAAATAGTACTTTAAAAAATTAGGCTAGTTGTTGGTATTGTAAAATTAAGCAAGTTGGCCTTTTTTATTATCGTAAAATAATTAAAATTAAAGACTATGTTGTATGAGTAATAAGGCGTTGTTTTAAAAGGTTTTAAATGAAAAAAATTTTATTATTATGCACAACTTCACAAACTGTTTTAAATTTCCGTATAGGGCTAATTAAAAAATTAAAAGAAAGCAATTTTGAAGTAGGGGTGGTTGCTTTTGACGATAAGTACAAGCAAGAACTTTTAGATTTAGGCGTTGCTTTTTATTGTATTAGTGAACAAAATCGCAGTTTAAATGTTTTTAAAATACTTTTAACGAAAAAGCGCTATGCAAAAATTATTAAAGATTTCAATCCGAGCGTCGTACTTACTTTTATGCTTAAACCTAATATTTTTGGTGTAAAGGCTTCAAAGTTAGTTGGGGTTAAAAACGTTTATTCTTTTGTTGAAGGTGCAGGCGACGTTTTTATTAACAACTCTTTAAAATGGAAGATTATTCGTTTTTTTGTTTGCAAGATGTATAAGTCGTCCTTTAAAAAGTCAAAAAAAGTTTTCTTTTTAAATAACGACGATAAGTTGGAATTTGTAAAAAGAAAACTTGTTGCTGAAAACAAGTGTGAAATTATTCACGGTATAGGCGTTGATTTAGAGTATTTTTCAAAAAAGCCTGTAAAAAGCGATAATAACTTTTTAATGGTAGCAAGAATGCTTAAAACAAAAGGCGTTTTAGAGTATTGCAAGTGTGCACGCATAGTTAAACAAAAATATCCTGATGCTACGTTTAACTACCTTGGTGCCGAGGGAACAATTACGCTTTCAGATATAAAAGAATATATAGACGACGGAAGTATTTGCTACTTAGGTGTTGTTAAAGACGTGCGTCCTTATTTAGAAAATGCGTTGTTGTTTTTGTTGCCTAGTTATCGTGAAGGGTTTCCAATGTCTATTATGGAAGCGGAAGCCGTAGGCCGTGGCATTATAACTACTGATAACGTTGGGTGTAAAGATACTGTTATTGACGGGTACAATGGTTTTTTAGTTTCAAGCGGAGACTACGAACTAATGGCTCAAAAATGTATGTGGGCAATAGAAAATTCTGATAAAGTAAAAGAAATGGGAAATAACGCAAGAAAATTTGCCGAAGATAATTTTGACCAAGAAAAAATTAACGAATACATTTTATCGGTTATAAAGGAAACGAAATCTAATGAATAATTTACAAGCAAAAAAACGTATAGAATGGGTGGATGCGGGTAAAGGACTTGGCTTAATTTTAGTTGTTCTTGGACATCTAAGATTACCATACTTGGCTACCTTGATTTATACTTTTCATATCCCTTTATTTTTCTTTTTGTCGGGTTTTGTTTTTTCTGGCGATAAATACGGGTTTAAAGATTATTTTAAAAATAAAATAAGAACTCTGGTTATCCCGTATTTTGCTTTGGGTATTGTTATTTATTTGTTTTGGTGTTGTATTTATTTAAAACAAGCACAACCGCCTATTGCGTATTTAACAATGTTTTTAAATTTTTTAAAGCAAGAGCATTTTTGGACGGTATGGTTTTTAGCCTGTTTGTTTTTAGTTGAAATCATTTACTATTTTATTAATAAGATTTCAAAGAAAATATTATGGGTTAACAGCATAATTTCTATCGTTCTTTGCTTAATAGGGTTTTTATGGTATCGTTTAGGGGGTAAAGGTTTACCATGGAATTTAGACGTTGCTTTGATTGCTCAATTATTTTTCCATTTAGGTTATCTTTTTAAACGTTATCCAACTATTCAAAAGTTTATATTGGACGGAAAATTAGTAAAAAGATTGCTATTTTTTATAGGTTTAGGTGCTATTAACGTAATATGCGGGATACTTTGTATAAAAGTATCAGGAAAGTCTCTAGACATGTCTATCGGAATGTATGGTAATGAAATTTTGACTTTTATTTCAGCCGTAGCAGGAATTCTTGCTGTGATAATTCTTTGCAAAAGTTTTCCAATTAAAATACTTAAATATTTAGGCAAAAACACAATGCTAATATTTGCATGGCATTCAAGAATCATAATTGTTTTTATGAATTATTTGTACAGAACTTTGAACGTTTTTCAAGGTGGCGGAGTAATTAATTTAATTGCAAGTTCTGTTATTACGCTTGTGGCAATTTTTGTTATATTAGTGCCTATTAACGAAATTATAAAAAGAAGCAAATTGAAATTTATGATAGGAAGGTAAACGTCTATGAAAAAGATTTGCATCGTTTGT
>JAZRLL010000063.1:0-13186 GCA_045646745.1 Christensenellaceae bacterium | reverse complement strand
GTTACCTATTAAATATACTTTGTTCATAATTTCCTCCGATTACTTTGTAATCTTTATTACGCTTTTGTGATTAATCTTCTCATAATGCCGTCAGTGATACCAGCAATTCTCTTGAGTTCGTCAACGAGAGCGCCTGTAGACTCGAACGACATAAGAACGTAATAGCCTTCAGTTTTGTAGTTGATAGGGTAAACTAATTTTTTCATTCCCCATTTGTCAACTTTCTCAACAGTACCACCGTTTTCTTTAACAACGCTTTCAAATTTAGCGATGATGCCATCTCTTACTTCTTCAGCGAGTTCGGTAGATAAAATGTAGAGCATTTCGTACTTTCTCATATTTTTTAACCTCCTGGACATATTGGAATACGGCTGACCTCGTATTCAAGGTTTGCGAATTAAATTCGCTTATACTAATGACATTTCGCCATTATTTTATATTATTATATATAATTGTTATACAAATGTCAACGATTTTTTAGTCTTTTTCTAATATAGTAATTTTGCAGTCTCCGGTAAAGACAACACCTGACTATTATCTCCCCTTATATAAAAACTTTCTTGATGAAGACTTTTATGCGGAATTAAATAAATTCTTTTGTCCTTAAAAAATTTATTAACGTCTTTATAAAGCACTCCGCTTTTTAAGATATAATCGCAAATTTCCGCGTTAACGTCTATTATGGCCGAACTAAAATCGTTACTGAAAACGTCTAAAAGCCCCGTTCTAATCTTCATTATTATATAGTCGTTAGACAAAATTTTGCCTTCGCCTTTGCAATACGGACAATCTTTATTTAAAATTTCGGAAATTGCCTTTCTTTTCTTTCTTCTCGTAAACTCAACTATACCAAGCCCCGTCATACCGATAACATTGCATTTAAGCCTGTCCTTTTTAAGTTCTTCGCTCAAATGGTTAACGAGTTCGTTGCGATGCTCTTCGCTTTGCATATCTATAAAATCTACGACTACTATTCCACTGATATTTCTTAACCTAACTTGCCTTGCAATTTCCTTTGCAGCAAGTAAATTCGTTTGAAAAACGGTGTCTTCAAGCCTTTCTTCACCGATAAAACTGCCCGTATTAACGTCAATAACGGTTAAGGCTTCCGTTTTATCAATAATTAAATACGCTCCGCTTGAAAGGTCTACCCTATTTCTTAATAGGCTTTCAATTTGAGAAGTTAAATTAAACTTTTTAAACATATCTTCTTTTTCATTAAAAAAGATTAATTTTTTGCGTATTTTATCCCTTGATTTAGGCAAGTTTTTAAGTCTATTATATATTTCTTCATCGGCTACGAAAACGTTTTCCACGTCGCAAGTTAAAATATCTCTAACTATTCGCATAACCAAATCGCCGTCGCTATACAAAACGTCGCCTATTTTAGCCGTTTTATAATTTTCTAAAATTTCTTCGTATTGGCAAATTAAGTTCTTTGCTTCGCTGTTTATTTCTTTTGTAGTTGCGTTTTCAGACGCCGTTCTTGCAATAAATCCGCCTTGATTTCTTTTTATTTTACCAAGCGTTTTTTCAAGTTTTTGCCTTACCTTTTCATCAGTTATTTTTCTTGAAACAGCGTTAACTGAAAAGGTTGGCATATACACTATGTTTTTACCTACTAACGATAAGTGTTTAGTTAGCCTTACCCCTTTACTTTTAGTAGGGTCTTTAACGGCTTGAACTATAATTTCATCCTCTTCTTTTAAATTGAGTTCAGAAAAAACGCTATCTTCGTTTAATAAATTTTTATCAATTAAGGTATCCCCAACGGATAAATATCCGTTTTTTTCTAAACCCACGTCAACGAAACAAGCGTTAATTCCAGATAAAACGTTTTTTACTTTGCCTTTATAAACGCTACCTACGATTTGGGTTTTTTTAGACTTTTCTATAAAATATTCAATTAACTTGTCTTCGCTTGCTAATACGGCAACCGTATTTCCAGCAAACCTATCAATGTATACGTTTAATGACATTATAATTTCTCCAAATATTCTATATCCGTTAAATCGTTTATAAATTTTACGCTTTCTTTAACGATATCTATATGCTCCCCACCAAATTCTTCTTTTAATTTATTTGCTAAATAATCAGGGCGCAAAGTATCGTTTCCATATTTGAGTTTTGCGTATAAAACCCCTTCTTTAAATTCTAAATTTAAAATTTTGTCTCTAACTTCTCTTTCTTCGCCCTTTTTATCAAGCACGATAAACATTTGTTCATCTAAAACCTTTTTAACGTCAAAAAGGGGGAAACCTTTAAAACTATACGTTGCACTTTCTATATCAGACGCTATTTTTACCTTTTTTTCAGTATAAAAACACTCAACGCATTTAATACCTTTAAGTGAACACTCGTTGAATTTTTCTTTGAAATTTTCTACGCCTTCGTTAGTGTCAATAAGCAAATACTCGCTTTTACTTTTAAGACCTAACGCAATAGGCGAACTCATATAAATTAAAATGTGCGGATTAAATCCTTGGGAATAATTTATTTGTATTCCCATACGCCTTATAATTTTAGTTAAATGTCTTAACGTGTCTAAATGCGGAATAAATTCGGCTCCGTCTAATTTTGAATATTTTACTAATATCATATAATATTACACCTGCCTTGTAGTCCGCATCCTTTACATCCGTTTTGACATCCTCCACTACATTTGTTTTGGTAGGCTAAACGATTTTCTCTAATAAAAAACTCCTTGCTTATGCCGATATCAATAAAGTCCCAACACAAAATTTCTTCTTTTGGAATTTGTCTTTTATATTCTTCTTTGTCAACGCCACAATCTAAAAACGCCTTGTTCCAATACTCAATTTTAAAGTATTCCGACCAACTATCAAAAATAGCGCCGTTTTTGTAAGCGTTTAATAAAACTTTTCCTACTTTTCTATCTCCCCTTGCTAAAACGACTTCCATTTCAGATAAATTATAGTCGTTCCACTTTACCGTAATACCTTTCAAAAAGAGTTTTTCTTTCAGAATTTCAATTTTATGATTTATTTCTTCTTGACTACTAAACCTTTCCCACTCAAAAGGAGTGAAAGGCTTTGGAATAAAGGTTGAAACGCTTACGTTTATTTTTAAATTTCTAAGTCGTTTAGGGTTTTCTGCATAAATCTCTCTTATGCTTGAAACGATAGAGCAAATCCCTTCTATATCTTGGTCGGTTTCCGTAGGAAGCCCCATCATGAAATATAATTTAATTGATGAAAAACCTAAATTAAAGGCCTTTTTAACACCATTTAATATTTCTTGTTCAGAAATGTCTTTACCAATTACGTCTCTTAACCTTTGAGTTCCCGCTTCGGGAGCAAAAGTTAAACTGCTTTTTCTTGCTTGCTCGGCGTAATACTCTTCAAAACTATCAATTCTAAGCGATGGAAGTTGAACGGTTGTGTTAGATGGAAGTTTTTCTTTTAAATTTTGCATTAATGGTTTTAATCCGTCGTAATCACTAGTTGATAAACTATTTATACTAACACTTTCAAAACCCGTTTTTCTAATTAATTCACAAGCCGTTTTAGTTAATTTTTCAACGCTTCTTTTTCTAACCGGTCTGTATATAAAGCCCGCTTGACAAAATCTGCAACCACGATAGCAACCACGCATTACTTCAATTACCGCCCTATCGTGAACGGCTTCAACGTTTCCTACGATTTGAGTTTCTGGAAAAGGTGCGTTCTCTAAATCCATACAAAACGCCTTGTTTACCTTTTTACCAACGAATTTAGTGATTTTTCCCTTTTCATCATACTCGGGATAGGTTAAACTTGGAACGTAAACGCCTTCAATCTCCGTTGCTTTTTGTAAAAATTCAGCCTTGCATTTTGTTTTTAATTTAAGTTCCGAGAGTTCTCTCATAGAATTTTCGCCGTCGCCTATAACGAAAATATCAAAAAAATCCGCCAAAGGTTCTGGGTTAACGGCACATGGTCCGCCACCTTGAATTATGGGAAAATCTTCCCCCCTATCCTTTGCTAAAAGTGGAATTTCAGCAAGTTCAAGCATATACAATATGGTGGTATAACTCATTTCGTATTGAAGGGAAAATCCAAGCATATCAAATTCCTTTAACGGCTTTTTTAGCCCCAATGAATAAAGTGGAATTTTATTTTCCTTTAATTGATTTCCAAAATCTGGCCAAGGAGCGTAGCACCTATCAGCCATAGCGCCGTCAACTCTATTTATAACGTCGCACACGATTCGTATCCCCAAATTGCTTAAAGCAACTTCGTATACGTCTGGGAAACAAATACAATAATTAAATTTTTCTTCTTTTAAGTTTGGTTCGCCAAATTCTCCGCCGATATATCTTGACGGTTTTTCAACGTTTAATAAGATTTCTTCTAAAACTTTCATACCCGTTTATTTTAACATATTTTTTTTATTATTTCAATAAAAAACTGCGTTTTGCCCTTATTTTTAGAAAAATTCTACTAGTGGTAGAGAAAAATTTTCTTTAATATAGTTTTATTTTTTAAATTATAGTAAAAAAATTTTCGTTATACCGCCTTTCGTTTAGAGTAGGTTGACCTTTAAAATATTTAAGGTTTACAATTTAAGTGAAAAATTAATATTATATATGGAGACGCTTTATGACTAAACGAAATATTAAATTAATTTATAAACAGGACAAGAAACGATTTAAAGACGAATATAAACAAAAAGTTAAAAGTATAAAAAAACAAAAACGTGAAAGGCAAAAAGAATACGAAGACGTGTTAATTAAAGAAGGAAAAATAATTAACCCGCCTAAAAGACCAATTTTAGAAGAAATTGGAAACGCAATAACTCACGGCGTTGGTGCAGTGTTTGGAATACTCGCCTTTATTTTAATTCTTATAAATAGCACTACTTTTTCACAATATTTTAGCGGAATTATTTATTCGTTTGGTTTAGTGATTATGTTTACTAATAGTTGCTTGTATCACTCGTTTAGAAACGGCGGAAAAACAAAAAGGCTATTTAGAAGATTTGATTATCTATCTATTTACTTACTAATAGGCGGAACGTTTGCTCCGATTTTATTATGCTTTGTTGGTGGAATTTTTGGAAGATTATTTTTCTTAGTGCAATGGGTAATTATAATTTTTGGCATAGTATTAATATCGGTGTTTGGCAATAGAAGATTTAAAATTTTTCATACGATTATATATTTTATACTCGGCTGGTGCGGACTTTTATTAATACCTATAATGCTACAAAAAGATTTTGGGCTTTTCTATTACGTTTTAGGTGGTGGAATTTTATATAGTTTAGGTGTTATTCCGTTTGCTTTAAAGAAAAAAGCTTCACATTTCATTTGGCATTTTTTCGTTCTTGGCGGAGCAATCACACAATTTATTGGAATTTATATTTATATTTTTTAATATAAAAAATAAACCCACGAGTGCTTACTCGTGGGTTTTAAATTTATTTTGCTTTTTCGTTTAATAATGAAACACAATCAACGGATTTTATCTTCCTTCTTATCTTTAAATCGTGCTTTTTAACTAATTGATTAAGTAAATATTTGGCGTTTCTCATAGAACGTGGCGAGCGTATTCTTAAAAATACGGGTACGCTTGCATACGCTTTTTTAGAAGATGCGTCTTTACACTTTAATCTTGTTTCAACGTTAGAATAATCCAAATTAAGATATAATTTTAAAGATTTACCCGAAACTGCAAGTTTAATTAGTTGAAGCCTACCAATATTGAAAGTGTCGGCAGTGTTAGAAATTCTTGATTTTACACCTTTATAAGAAAGCATCACGTTTTTAATTTCAGTGTACCTTTCTAAAACAATTGGCTCTGCTTCAAAAATCTTTTGAACAAAAGGTTTTTTAATAACTTTTTGCTTTTCTTCAAAATTAGAATCTAAAATATTTTCGCCAATTTCAGTTGCCGTTAATTCTTCAATTACCACGTCTGAAATAACGTTAGACTCTTCTTTAAATTCTAAATCAACCACTCTTTCGGCATCATTAAATAACACTTCTTCGCTTACGTTTACAGGTTTAATCGGTTCCATAAATCCAAGATTTTCTTCAACAACTAGTTTACTTTTATCCAAAACATTTTCTTCTTTAAATAAAACTTCGCTTTCTATATCTGGTTTTACTTCTGTTTCTTTATTTAAATTTAAAGAATCTTCAAATATATCGCCTTTATACATAATATCCTCATAAATACTCGTACTTTTGTACTTATATTATAAATTATTTTGATTTAAATTACAAGCGTTTATACGCTTATCGTTTTTAACTACTAAAAACGAGTTTTAAATTTTTAGGTTTTTTCTTTTGAATTGCGAGCATAACTTCTTTGCGTTTTCAATGCTCGTCATACCGTCTATTGAGTTTGCTTTTGATAAATTACAAACCGCCGAGCAAGAAGACAGTTCTAAAATTTCTTTATCGCTAAACCCCTTTGCAATTCCTAACAAACAGCCCGCACAAAAAGCGTCTCCCGCTCCCGTTGTACCCTGAATAAAGCCTTTTGGAAGTTCAAAGGACGGAACTATCGTGTATCCGCTATTTGATAGACATACTGCGTGCGTAGGACAATGAATTATAACTCTTTCCTTAACGCCGAGTTCTTTTAACGCTTTTGAAATTTCAAACAAGTCGTCGGTTTCTAAACCCGAAATTCCCTTTGCTTCAATTTCGTTAATAATTATATTGTCGGTATATTTTAAGGCTGGGCGAACTATTTTGTAATCGCCACCGTCTTTACTAACGAGGTCTATTGACGTTTTAATTCCCTTTTCTTGCAATTTTTTCAAAATTTCCACGCCTTCGCCACTATCAATTTTGTCTAATAACAGAAAATATCCCAAATGGAACATATCCACGTTTAAACTATCAAAATCAATATCGTTTAAACCAAAAGTTGCGTTATCTCCTGCAAAAACGAAGAAAGTTCTTTCGCCACCCTTAACGCTCATAACTTCTGAAAAACTCGTTGCAGTTCCGAATTCAACCCCGTCTATTTCAACGCCGTTTTCTTTAAGTTTGGAAAGAACGAAATCGCCTTCACTATCCTTTCCAACCTTACCAATAGCAACGACTTTTAAATTGGTATCAAGCCTTTTAAGGTCAATAGCAACGTTTGGGACACAACCACCAACCGCTTTTTCAACGCTTTCAATATCTACGAGTTTGCCCTTTTCTGGATACGTTTTTATAGTGTTAATTTTGTCTACGAGAATTGTTCCCGCAATCGCTATACTATTCATATTTTTATCCTATTAAACTTTAATTTCTTTTTCCCTTGAAGCATCGCAATACTTAATAATTTCTAAAATGGTTTTTCCGTTTTTAACCATATCGTATACGCTTGAAATAAGGTCTACGTACTTTCCTTGATAATCCGAATATTTAATAAGCGCTTCTTTAACTCCGTTTTGGCTTGCGTAATCGTATAACACTTTACTGCTATCGTCTCCACTTGGCGCAAAGTTTAAGCCACAAGCAACGCCTATTGCAAGATAACCACAATCAACGCCGTACTTTTCACAAAGTTTTAATGCGCCTATAATTCTATCGTTTGAGCCTAACTTTCTAATCGTGTCTTTACCAACTCTACTAACGGTATCAGCAAGAGCCACGTTTTGAAATCTATAAATAAGATTATCTCCGTGTGCTATGAGTTGACAAATATCCGCATCGTGCTCTTTTGAAATAGCCACCGCCACGTCTGAAAGCACTTTTTTAACGATAAATCTAATATCAAAATCTTCTATCGCTTGATAAATGAATTCGTAATTTCTTAAATATCCTAAATAAGAAGTTAATGCGTGGCTCATATTGTGCATAAACAATTTTCTTTCAATGAACATTGAAAACGGAGCGTAAGGATACAAGTTTTTAATATCGGGAATTTCCCCTTTAAACGCATTTTTATCAACGGGAAGAATATTATACGGCTCTACGCAAACACGCAAAACGTTTCCCTTTCTTTTTTCGTCAGTCATAACGGGAACCATTCTGCCTATGCTCGCTTCAACGAAACCGATTTTAGTGTCAATATCCTTTTCAAATTCAGGAATTTCTTTTTTGATAAGTCCTTTTAAATATTCGTCTGCGCCAATAAGGTTTTCACAAATAATGATATCAAAATTAGGTTTATTTTGTAAAAATCTTTTCTTTAAGCCAATAGCAAGCGGTTTTGCTATAAATTTTAAAATATTAACGCCGATTGCAGTAGCCATCATATCAGCACTTGCAATTTCATCTGAAACGAGTTCAATATCCGTTCCGTCAATTCCGTATACGTTTTTTACAATTTGCTCTTCCGTTCCATTACCGCTAACTATATCAATGGGATACTCGTTATCTTTATTTAACGCTCCAATAATTTCTTTATTAACGTCAATAAACCCTACTTGATACCCGCCTTGCGAAAAAACTTGACCGATAAATCCACGGCCAATGTTTCCAGCACCGTACATAATAAATTTTTTCATAATTCACCTTTATAAGTAAAAATATATCAGTTTAGTAAAATTATTAGTTAACGTCAGGTACGAGTGGTCCTGCAAGTTCTTTTAAGAAAAACAATCTGCCAGGAAGAGTAGGAATAAAACTTGACGTTACGAATCTCGTAGGTCCGTAGCGAAGTGTCATCCATAAACTCATACCTTGCCATTGCATACCCCTTGAAAAACAACCGTCTGCTCCGCCGATAGCGTAATCTGCCGAGAACATTAATGCTGGTCCAACGGTGTTTGCTCTACAAGGAACGAGTGAAGTTCTTGATTTAAATGAAGTTAACGCATTTTGCTCAATAGTTAACGGATGAAGTTTTGCACCAATTCTATAAGGTTGTTTTCTCCAATCTTCATCACTACTAAATTCTGAACCGAATTGTGGCTCCCAGAAAGCAATATGACACATTCTACCTATTCCGTAAACGAGAACGAGTTTAGCGCCTTCTTTTTTAAGATTAGCAATTTTTTCAGGATACGTTGGAAGATTTTCCTTCGTTGCAAAATTTCTATGGTCTTTTGGAACGGTTAATTCTCCAAGCGGATTATAAAACGCAGTTTCCATAGCGTTTTGAAAAGACGCTTCGCCCGTTATAGTGTTTCCGTCAGCATCCGCCCACTCGTCCATATTAAAGCACCAAACGTTTTTACAAGAAACCTTCCACTCTTTTAAAAAGTATACCGCCCATTTATACATACCCATAGGTCCTACTGGTAATATGAAAGCGATTTTTTCATTTCTTTCGTTGGCTTTTTTAATTTCGTTAGCAATTTCGTGTCCCATCTTAACGTCAAATTCGCCAAGGTCTTTACACATAATTGGATTGAAATCTTTATTCCAAAACGCTTGCCTTTCAAGTATTGATTCAGGTTCGTTTGAACAACATTTATCTATTTTTTCAAAATCCCATCCTTCTGGATAGAATCCTTCTAATAAACTACCTTTAACGGTTGAATTAAAATCCATAATATATTCTCCTTTAACTTTAATTTTTTATTAATTATTCCTTTATTATTAATTTTAGTTGTCTTTATAAATTTTATCTACAACTTGTTGAACTTGAACGGCACGCTTTGCGTAAAAATATTCGTTCTTTCCTTTGTTTAACAACTTACAGAAATGTTGAATTTGTTTTAAATATAAATTGCCTTTTGCGCCTTTATATTTTTTAGGTTTTTCAACGATACGATTTTGTTGAGCAACGTAATCGCCTTGTGGTGAATATAAGTAAGATAAAGTTCCTACTTCTTCTTGACCAAGCGTTCCCTTGCAAATTACGTAGCCTTTGCTTCCGTAAATTTCCATTTTGCTTTCAGAAGCGTTATCTGGAATATTAAAGTTTACGTCTATATGACCTAAAATACCGCTTTTAGTTTTAAAAGCAACAACTGCGCTGTCTTCAACTTCGTAATTAAACGTTCTTGTTCCAATAAAGCCTTTAACGTCTTTAATTTCTTCGCCAAGTACGAATTCAGCAAGTTCTATACAGTGTACGCCAAGGTCCATAAACGCTCCGCCACCGCCAAGCGCTTTCTTTTGACGCCAAGCACCTTGAATATCTGGATACCAGCAAGAAAATTGTAAACGAATATCGTTAACTTGACCAATTCCGCCTTTTTTAACTATTCTTTTTGCCTTTTGGTGAAGATTATGATATTTCATCATATATCCAACGAAAAGCAATTTTTTAGCCTTTTTAAACTCGTCTAAAAGTTTTTTCCCTTCTTCTGCGTTAAACGCAATAGGTTTTTCTACGAACACGTTTGCCCCGTATTTAAGAGCAGTCATCGCTTGCTCGTAATGGCACATAACGGGAGTTCCAATATAAACGGCATCACATTTATTTTCTTTAAGCATTTGCTCTTCATCACTGTAATATTTAACGCCGTATTTTTCCCCAAGTGCTTTCGCAACAGGCTCAACTTTATCCATTATTGCTACGAGTTCGTTGTTTTCATCTTGTAAAATTGCGGGAATCGTTCTTCTATCTGCAATTCCGCCAGCACCAATAACACACCATTTAATTTTCATTTTTATTTTCTCCTTTATATTTTAAGGTAATAGCCTTTTTGTCGTTCCTTTTAAGTATACTTGACATTGACGGAATCCTTCTGCGTAATTTGCTCCGCATTGATATCCCCTGTATTTTGAACAAGTTCTAACCATATCGGCAAAATCAATTCCGTCGTGCTCTTTCATCCACACGATTTGACTTTCGTGGCAGTTAAGCATTTTTATTTTTAAGTCTATTTCATCGGTAATATCAACGTAGTCGGTCGGTTGGAAATTAACCCCTGCCAAAGTGTCCATATAATAAATCGGAACTAATTTTGCAGGTTGATTGTATTTGCTCGGATAATTTGGTAACGTTGCCGTAAACGACGCATCAAATACGAGTTTAGAAACTGCCGTGTGGTCAGGCATATAATCGTCTGGTGCGTGAGTTATTATAAGGTCGGGATTAGCATATCTAATAACGTCAACCATCTTATCTCTTGACTCTTTGTCTTCTTCAAAAATATTAAGGTCGTCATATCCGCCCCAAATAACTTCAATTCCCGCAAGACTTCCAGCAGTTTTTGCTTCCTTTGCTCGCATAACTTTTAATTCGTCCGGCGGAATTACAACGTGCCCTAAATTTCCGCTTGATGCGTGGCACACGATAACCGTATCCCCCCTTTTAACACATTTTGCAAGCGTTCCCGAGCAAGCAATTTCAATATCGTCTGGATGAGCGCCTATTGCTAATATTCTCATAAACTTTCTCCTTGAATCTTTATATTTATTTTATAGTATAATTATAAAGTTCTAATTTTAGATTATCAATGATTAAGAATATCAAAAAAGAGTAATATAATATACTTGCTTTATTTTGCGATTTTATGTTATACTTGATGTATGAAGAAATATTTTAGATATAAACTTGAAAATTTAATAAACGTTAACAAAATCATAACTATTCACTATTTTGAATTTGATAAAAATTATAAGTTTGAAGGCGAATCGCACGATTTCTGGGAAATCGTTTACGCGGATAAAGAAAATATTATTTGTTCGGTAAACGGAAAGGATATTTTGCTTAAAGAAGGTGAGATTTTATTCCATAAACCAAACGTTGTTCACTCGCTCAGTGCAGACGGAAAAAAAGCGCCTAACGTTTTTATCTCCGCTTTTGAGTGCAAATCTCAATCAATGCGTTTTTTTGAAGATAAAAAGATTAAATTATCCGAAAGCCTTAGAAACTATATATATTTAATTATAGAAGAAGCAAGAACGACTTTTGATATTGCCATATCTAATCCTAATTTAACTAAATTGGAACTTTTAAAAACTGCTCCGTTAGGTGGTGAACAACTTATTAAAAACTATTTAGAAATTTTCTTAATAGAACTAATTCGCAGTTTAACCGAAACTAAAAAAGGAAATAGTAGCTTTTTAAAAAAATCTGAATACGATAATAAATTCGTTGACGATATAATTAAAATTCTTAACGAAAACGTAGAATCTAACGTTGAAATTAAAGACGTTTGCGATGCAACCGCTTATTCAAGGGCTCACATTTTTAGAGAGTTTAAAAAAGTTACGGGCAAAACGGTTATGAACTATTATTGCGATTTAAAAATGGAAAAAGCAAAGCAACTATTAAGAGAAACAGATTTTTCTATAAATTACATTTCTGAAATTTTAAGTTTTGATACGCCAAACTACTTTTCTAAAACTTTTAAAAAGAAAATTGGCTTAACCCCATTACAATACAAAAAACGTTATTTAATTAAATAAAACGAAAAACTCGGCAAATCAATCGTTTGCCGAGTTTTTTACTCGCCATATAGACAATATTTATTAAAATTTTTTCAAAAAGAATTGGACTAACGATACGTATCGTTAGTCTTTTCATTTTACCAAACCCACGCCTTTTCGTGAGCCTAAAAAGGAAAATCTTTCCTTATTATATACGTTGGACAAAAAAGTATCAAAAAACTTAATTGCACTTATAATATTCTTCAAACAAATCGTTTGGAGTACACTCTAAAATGTCGCAAATCGTTTTTAAATTTTCAAATTTAATACTTGAAGTTTGGTTGTTTACTATTTTGTTAAAATTTTGATAACTCAAACCTAATTGAATATAAAGCCAATACTTCGTTTTGCCCTTTTCTTCTAATATCTCCTTTATCCTTAATTTCATAATTTATCCCCACATTATATATTGTTTACATTATATATCTAAAAATACTTGACATATAGATTTGTAGATTATATAATGTGTACATTAGATATAGAGAGATCGGAGGGATTCATGATGGTGATTGCATTTTGCGGACATTCAAAATATGGAGGATCTTTAGAAGATGAGAAAAAAATATTGGAATTATTGAAACAAAAAGTGGGAAATAGTTCTGTGGAGTTTTTTCTTGGTGGATATGGCGGTTTTGATCAATTTTCATATCATTGTGCTAAAAAATTTCAAAAAGAGCATAAAGGAGCGAAACTGATATTGGTAAATCCCTATTTGAATATCAATCATGGAAATGATATGAAAAATCGTTTTGATTTGATCGTTTATCCTGAACTTGAAAAAATTCCCCTGAAATATGCTATTGTATATCGTAACAGATGGATTGTTGAAAAAGCAGATATTATTATTGCTTATATTGTAAATCAATATGGCGGCGCATATACCATGTATCGGTATGCAAAACGAAAAAA
>JAZRLL010000062.1:0-1946 GCA_045646745.1 Christensenellaceae bacterium | reverse complement strand
AGGACTAAAATGCTTGATAAAATTACTGTAATAGACGCAAAACAAAATAATTTAAAGGATATTGACTTAACAATTCCTAGGGATAAACTCGTAGTGTTTACGGGTTTATCGGGAAGCGGTAAGTCTACTTTGGCGTTCGATACTATTTTTGCCGAAGGTCAAAGGCGCTATATGGAAAGTTTATCAAGTTACGCAAGGCAATTTTTAGGTCAAATGGAAAAGCCCGACGTTGAAAAAATCACGGGTTTATCCCCTACTATTTCAATAGACCAAAAATCAACTTCAAACAATCCCCGTTCAACCGTTGGAACGATTACTGAAATTTACGATTATTTAAGACTTTTGTTTGCAAGGGTTGGAATTCCGCATTGTCCAAATTGTGGAACTAAAATACAAAAAATTACTATTGACGAAATTTTAGATAGCGTTATGAATATGCCAAACGGCAGTAAAATTTTAATAAACGCACCAATCGTTAGGGGAAAAAAGGGCGAGTTTGAAAAACTTTTAGACAATTTAAAAAAATCTGGTTATGCAAGGGTTAAAATAGACGATATAATTTACGATTTATCCGAAAAAATAAATTTAGATAAAAATATAAAGCACACGATTTCAACCGTAGTTGATAGGCTTATTGTTAAAGAAGGTATAGAAAAAAGGCTTTTTGATAGTTTAGAAACCGCTTTAAAATTGTCTGACGGATTAGTTATAGTTGAGTGCGACGGCAAAGAAAAATTATACTCCACGAAATATGCTTGTGCTAATTGCGGTACGGCGATACAAGAAATTGAGCCAAGACTATTTTCTTTTAATAATCCTTACGGTGCTTGTCCTGACTGTAAAGGTTTAGGTTTTAAGCAATCAGTTGACGAAAGGTTAATTTTAGGCGATACTTCTAAAAGTTTAAACGAAGGTGCTTTATGTATATCGGGCTGGAATTTAGATTCAAGTAAAATTACAAAAATGTATTTTAAGGCACTTGCTAAGCATTATAATTTTGATTTGGACACGCCTATAAAAGATTTGCCTAAAAACGTTTTAAATATTTTGTTATACGGAAATAACGGCGAAAAAATTAAGATGGATTATTCTACTAGGACTTTTACGGGAAGTTACGATAGTTCTTACGAAGGCGTTATTCCAAATTTAGAAAGGCGATATAAAGAAACTAGTTCAGATTACACGAAAAGCGAAATTGAAAAGTATATGCACGTTTTGCCTTGTAAAACTTGCAACGGCAAAAGGCTTAAAAAGGAAGCGTTATCCGTTTTAATTAACGGCAAAAACATAGACAACGTTTGTTCTTGGAGTATTTATGAAGTTTTAGATTTTGTAAATAGTTTAGAACTTACGCAAACGGAGCAAATTATAGCCAAAAACATTTTAAAAGAAATAAGGGCAAGAGTAGGCTTTTTAATTGAAGTTGGTTTAGGCTATTTAACTTTATCAAGAAATGCAGGCTCACTCTCTGGTGGCGAAGCACAAAGAATAAGGCTTGCAACTCAAATTGGTAGCGGATTAACGGGTGTTTTATACGTTTTAGACGAACCGAGTATCGGGCTTCATCAAAGGGATAATCAAAAACTGATATCCGCTTTAAAAAGATTGAGAGATTTAGGAAACACCTTAATAGTCGTTGAGCACGATGAAGATATGATAAGGTCGGCAGACTATATCGTAGACATTGGTCCAAAAGCAGGCGTTTTAGGTGGAGAAATCGTAGCAGTTGGAACGCTTGAAGATATTAAAAATAATAAAAATTCTATTACAGGTGATTATTTATCAGGTAGGAAAAGGATAGAAGTTCCACCGTTTAGGCTTAAAAGCGACGGAAGGTTTTTATCTATAAGGGGTGCAAGACAAAACAACCTTAAAAATATTAACGTTGATTTCCCCGTTGGATTATTAACCGTAATAACGGGCGTTTCCGGAAGTGGTAAAAGTTC
>JAZRLL010000061.1:0-1441 GCA_045646745.1 Christensenellaceae bacterium | reverse complement strand
GGTGAAATATGAGTTTTATTTACGTATTAATTTTTATTTTTTTATTTATGAATAAGGGTGGTTCTAATCAAGTTTTAGATTTAATTAAAAGCGTTGACTTATCGGCTATTTTGCCTATACTTGAAAATTTTGGAGTTAGTCCACAAATTAAGGATTTTATAAATTCGGATAATTTTAAAGAAGTATTATCAGGAAATCTTGACTTGTCTAAAATATTACCAATTCTTACCCCCTTAATTAGCAGTTTTATCGGCAATACGAACACTTTTTCAAACAAAGATAACGATTTAGATAATTTAGTTAGTGAACGCTTATCTCCAATTAAAGATATAGCAAACGAATACGTAACTAATACCTTTGAAGAAATTTTCTCATAAAAAAACACTGCATTGCAGTGTTTTTAATTTTCATCTATTGAGTTGTTGCACTTAAAGTACGGCTTGCTTATTTTTTAGTTTTTCTTATTACGTCTATCAATTTAAAAGTCAAAGCGTCTTTAAACTTTCTTATATCAAGTCCCGTAAGATTTTGAATTTTTTCTATTCTATATAAAAGCGTGTTCCTATGCAAAAACATCACCCTTGCCGTTTCGGAAATATTTAAATCGTTATTTAAAAACTCTTTTACCGTTAACATAAGTTCGGAATCGTTAAAAACGTCTTGACTTTTGCTTTCTAACAAAACGTTTAAATACTCTTCAAGTTTGAAATTAGGCAAGTCTTCAATTATTTTATTTAATACGAAATCTTTATAAGTGTTTATTTGACTATCGCTACTTGTTAAAACCGCTAATTCTTCTGCAATATTTGCTTGTTTATACGATATTGATACGTCGTGAAAACTTTTTACTACTCCACCTATAAACGCCCTTACTTCAATTCCCAATTCTTCATATATTGACCTTATTATATACTCTACGTATTCATTTGGAGAATTAAATTCAGTATCAAGTTTTTCGTTTATAAACCTTATAAACACACAAGAATTTTCATCAATCGTTAAAGATATATGTCCGCTATCTAAATCGTAACTATTTAAAAAATCACATATTTCAGTTGATTTTTTGTTCTTGAACTTAAATAAAATTACGTTGCAAGGAAAGTTAGGAACTGAATATTTGTCTATAAAACTTGTAGTTTTTAATTTCGTGGTTTGCCCCGTAATTATAGAAGTTAACTGCTCGTCATAAGACAAAAACGCAGACTTTGATTGACTATTTTCAATATAACTACCCAAAAGCATAGCGTAATTTTTTTCAACTTTGCTATCACCTAATATAGCGCCAACGAATTTTACGGTATTAAAATTAAAAGAAAAATACGTCTTTTTATCGCTCACGTCTATTTTTAACTCTTTATCGGTCGTTGCATCTTTATTATATTTTAATTCTACGTAATCGTTAATTGTTGAAACTTCAAATTGCTTATTTATAGATTCTGCA
>JAZRLL010000060.1:0-5137 GCA_045646745.1 Christensenellaceae bacterium | reverse complement strand
CAATATTACAAAAAGAAAGTTTAACGAGTGAAGACTATAACGTTTTGTACGAGCAAACGGGCTTAACGAAAATTGGCGTTGATAGTATCAAAGAGCAAAATAATATAAATTTAATTTTAGATATTCAAGACGACTTTTTTACTAAATTTGAAACTTATCACCATAACTTTGCACCACTTTTATGTGCTGAAATGCTTGAATACAATTCGCCAAAAGTCGTTCCTCTTGAAGACGGAGATATTATAATTAGTCCAACCACTCACTTTTCAATTTTTGAATTTGGACACTCTGCGCTCGTTGTTAACGGCAAAAATAAATTAATTATTAACGCATTAAACTACGATACCCCTACTAAACTTGATAATTCATATTTTTTAACGGATAGACCAACCTTTATAGTTTTAAGGGTTAAAGCTGATAAAGAAACTCGTGAAAAGGTTGCTAACTTTGCTAAAAATAATCTATTAGACGTTGAATATTCAATATTTGCAGGAGCAACGTATCCAAAATTTTCTAAACCCCTTTTAAAAACTCAATGCGCTCACTTAATTTGGTACGCATATAAGGAATACGGTATTGATATTGACTCAAACGGCGGTATTATAGTAATGCCAAAGGATATATACCTATCTAATAACGTTGAAATTGTTCAAGTTTACGGACTTAATCCTAAAAACGTTTGGTAATTAATTAAAATTAAAAATTAAAGGTGTGATTTGCTAATCACACCTTTTTAATTATATATTTAAATTATCAACTAACGTTGCAAGCATAACTGCTTTTATCGTATGCATTCTATTTTCTGCTTCATCAAATACTACCGATTTAGAACTTTCAAAAACTTCGTCAGAAACTTCCATAGCGTTAATATTAAACTTTTTGCCAATTTCTTCGCCAACTTTGGTTTTTAAATCGTGAAAGGCTGGTAAACAATGCATAAATATAGTTTCTTCTTTGCCCGTTAAAGACATTATGTTTTTGTTGACTTGGTACGGCATTAAGTCGTTAACTCTTTCCTCCCACACTTCAACGGGTTCGCCCATTGAAACCCAAACGTCAGTATAAATAACGTCTGCATTTTTTACTGCAATTTCAGGATTCGTTTCAAAATTAAGAGTGCAATCATTTTCTTTTGCAAGATTTTTACACGTAAAAACTAATTCATCGTTTGGCCAGTATTTTTTAGGTGCGCAAGCGGTAAAATTAAGCCCGAGTTTAGCACAAACAACCATTAAAGAATTTCCCATATTATACCTTGCATCACCCATATACACAAAATTTAAGCCCTTTAATTTACCAAACTTTTCTTTTATGGTTAACATATCCGCAATCATTTGCGTTGGGTGAAATTCATTAGTTAATCCGTTCCAAACGGGAACTTTTGAATATTTTGCCAATTCTTCAACTATTTCTTGACCATATCCACGATATTCAATTCCGTCGTACATACCTGCAAGCACCCTAGCGGTATCTGCTATACTTTCCTTTTTGCCAATTTGAGAGCCCGTTGGGTCAAGATAAGTGCAATTCATACCTAAATCGTAAGCGGCAACTTCAAAAGAACATCTTGTACGAGTGCTAGTTTTTTCAAAAATTAAAGCAACGTTTTTGCCTTCACAATATTTATGTGGAATATTTTCACGTTTTTTCTTTTTTAATTTTTCCGCAAGTGTAATTAAATATAAAATTTCTTCCGTTGAAAAATCAAGTAGTTTTAAAAAATCTTTACCGTATAAATTCATTTTTTCTCCTTATAATATTAACTTTTACAAGCGTTAATAATAATTTCTAACGCATTTTCTAAAAGTTTAACTGGGATATTTAATGCAGGCAACAATCTTATTTTGTTTTTTGCCGTTAAAACTAAAACTCCACGTTCTAAACAATAAGTTAAAACTTCTTTACAAGGTTTTTCAGTTTCAATACCTATCATAAGCCCTTTTCCGCTAACTGATAAAATCCCTTCTTTACCTTGAAGTTTAGAAAAAATAATTTGACTTTTTTTATTAACTTCATCAAGTAATTTTTCATCAATTCTACTTAAAACACTAATTGCCCCTGCACATGCTACGGGGTTTCCACCAAAAGTAGAACCGTGCTCGCCGAATTTTAATACGTTTTGCACCTTTTCATTTAAAAGAGTAGCACCGATAGGAAGTCCGCCACCCAGACCTTTTGCCGTCGTTATTATATCGGGAATAATATCGTAATTCATATATCCGTAAAGTTTACCCGTTCTACCATTTCCCGTTTGAACTTCGTCAACGATAAGCAAAATATCTTTTTCTTTACAAAAATTATAAATTTCTTCAACGAACTTTTTAGAAAGAGCGTTTACCCCGCCTTCTCCTTGAACGCACTCAATCATAATGCCCGCAACCTTATTTTTTGTTGCCAAATCGCATAGTTCGTTGATATTTTCAGGTTCAGCGTGTAAAAACCCAGGTGTTAACGGATTAAATAGAGTGTGAAACTGGTCTTGTCCCGTTGCAGATAAAGTGGTTAAAGTTCTTCCGTGAAAACTTTTTTTAAGAGTAATTATATTAAAATACTCGTCGCCTTTATTTAAAGAAGCGTATTTACGAGCAATTTTTATAGCACACTCGTTTGCTTCCGCACCAGAATTTGAGAAGAAAACCTTCTTCATGTCCGTTTTTTCGCAAAGCATTTTAGCAAGGTTAACGCATGGCTCGGTGTAGTATAAGTTAGAAGTGTGTGAATAAAGTTTTAATTGTTCTTTTACCGCTTTATTCCATTTTTTATCGGTTAAACCAAAAGTATTAACCGCAATACCAGAACCCATATCTATATATTTTTTCCCGTTGCTATCGTATAAATAAGAACCTTTTCCCTTTACGATTTGTATTGGAAATCTATTATAAGTGTTTACTACGTATTGAGAATCTAAATTAAAAATATTATTCATTGTTTTCTCCTACGAACATAGTTCCAATACCTTCGTCAGTTAACATTTCTACGATAATTGAGTGTGGAATAGTTCCGTCAATTATGAAAACTCTTTTAACTCCCCATTTTAATGCATTAACGCAACACTCAACCTTTGGTATCATACCACCTGAAATTACGCCGTCTTTTATAAGAGCGTCAGCATCTTCAATGGTAATTTTTTTAATTAAGGTTTCAGAATTATCTTTATCTTTTAAAATACCCGCAATATCGGTCATAGAAATTAAACTTTCAGCCTTTAATTCACCTGCTATTTTAGCGGCTGCCGTATCTGCGTTTACGTTGTAAACGTTACCTTCTTCATCGCAAGCAACGGTAGAAATTACAGGAATATAGCCTTTTTCAAGCAAGTCTAAAACGGGTTCAACGTTAACTTTGGTTATTTCGCCAACGAAACCGAGTTCTGGGTCTTTAATTTTAGCAAGAAGCATTTGACCGTCTAAACCAGAAAGCCCAATTGCATTTCCGCCCTTAACCCCCAATAAATTAACTAAACTTTTATTAACTTTACCAGCAAGAACCATTTGCGCTACGTCAATAGTTTCTCTATCCGTTATTCTAAGTCCGTTTTTAAATTCGCTTTGTTTACCTAATTTTGAAAGCATTGAATTTATTTCAGGACCACCACCGTGAACGAGAACTACTTTTACCCCTATTAAAGATAAAAGCACGATATCTTTCATAACTTTACTTTTTAAAGTTTCGTCTATCATTGCGTTTCCGCCATATTTAATAACGACGATTTTACCAACGTATTTTTTAATGTATGGCAACGCTTGAACTAAAACGCTTGCTCTTTTTTGATTAGTTATATCCATTTTTTCTCCTTAAAACTATATTAAGTACGATAATCTCCGTTAATTTTAACGTAATCGTAAGTTAAATCACAACCCCAAGCGGTTGCGTTATAATCACCGTCTTTTAAATCAATTAAAACGTCAATTTCTTCTTCTAATAAAATTTCTTTTGCTTTTTCTTCTGAAAATTCAACGCCCGAGCCGTTCTCACAAACTAAAATTTCGCCCTTTTTAGATGCAAATTTAACGTCTATTTTAGAAATGCAAACGTCGGCTCCGCTATAACCTATTGCACAAAGAATACGTCCCCAATTAGCGTCTGAACCGAACATTGCGGCTTTAACTAGTGATGAGCATATTACTGACTTTGCTATCGTTTTTGCAATTTGTTCAGTTTTCCCGCCCTTTACCTTGCACTCTAATAATTTAGTTGCTCCTTCGCCATCGCCACAAATATTTTTACTTAAATAAACGTTAACGGTGTTAAGCGCTTGCATAAAAATTTTGAAATTTTCATCTTCTTTGGTAATTTCTTCGTTTTCAGCCATACCGTTTGCTAAAACAACTACCATATCGTTAGTTGACGTGTCGCCGTCTACACTTAACATATTAAAAGTGTTTTTTATATCCGTTGATAAGGCTTTTTGAAGCATTTTAGAAGAAATTGCACAGTCAGTTGTTATAAAAACTAGCATAGTTGCCATATTTGGATGAATCATACCAGAGCCTTTTGCAATTCCGCCAATTTTACAAGTTTTTCCGCCAATTTCAAAACTTACCGCAATAGATTTTTCCTTTGTGTCGGTAGTCATAATACCTTCGGCAGCGAGAGAACTATTGTCTCCCAATCCGCTAACGAGTTGTTTAATTCCGTTTTTAATAGGCGTGATATCAAGCGGTTGTCCGATAACGCCCGTTGACGCAACTACTACGTCGTCTTGTAAAATGCCCATTTCTTCGGCTAAAAGTTGACACGTTTTATTTGCGATTTCTTCGCCGTTATAATTACAAGTGTTTGCATTTCCGCTATTACAAATTATCGCTTGCGCTTTGCCGTTTGCTATATTGTTTTTAGTAACGATTAGCGGTGCGCCTTTAACTAAATTTGTAGTGTATACGGCTGCAACGTTTGCTTGCTTTTCGCTATAAATGAGCGCCAAATCTTTTTTAATTTTATTTTTTCTTATACCGCAGTGTATTCCGTTTGCAGTAAAGCCCTTTGCAGAACAAACTCCGCCTTTTATAATTTTCATTTTTAACTCCTTAATAATCTAGTCCCGTTTCTTCTTTTACGCCTAATACGTGGTTTAAACACTGAATTGCTGCACCAGACGCGCCTTTACCTAAATTGTCGTACCTTGCGTGTAAAATTA
>JAZRLL010000059.1:0-3431 GCA_045646745.1 Christensenellaceae bacterium | reverse complement strand
ACTTTCTTTATAAAAGACTAAATTGCCTTTATATAAACTTTTGTAAACGTCAATAATATCTTGTTTAGTTTTATAGTTTTGTATATCCTTACTAAATATAGGAACGCTAACTTGCATCCCGCTATAAAAATCACTAACGATTGGCATAAACGCAGGCTTGTTTTCAAGCGAACAAATATAAGCCATTTCTTTTAAATGCTTATGCGTTTGACATAATGCGTATTGACGTGGATAGTTATATAATTCAGGTTTAGATACGTCTTCGTACTCCCCAATCATTTTTTTACCACCACCGCTATAACCCGTTAACGACGTACAAGTTAAATATGCGTTTTTAGATAAAATTCCCTTTTTAATTAAAGGCTCAATTAAAGCAATAAATCCACTTGCGTGGCATCCAGGTACGGCGATTTTCTTTGCAGTTTTAAAAATACTTAAATCTTCAATTAATTCAGGAAAGCCGTATAGCCAGCCCTTTTCAGTTCTGTGTGCGGTTGATGTATCAATAATAACGGTGTCATCGTTTTCTAAAAAACTTACCGATTCTCTTGCTACGTCATCTGGCAAGCATAAAAAGGTTATATCACTTTCATTTATTGCCTTTTTTCGTGCTATAGGGCTTTTTCTTTCTTCTTCGGAAAGCGTTATTAACTCAATATCTTTTCTGCTTGCTAATCTTTCGTGTATACGCAAACCCGTAGTCCCCGCACTTCCGTCAATAAATATTTTTTTCATATATTAAAACTCTTTTTTAATTTTTCAATTTGTTTTTCAACTGACTTTGGAGAAGTTCCACCTTCTGAAATTCTTTTATTTATACACGTTTGTAAAGAAATTTCATTGTAAACGTCTTCTTCAAATAAGTCTGATAAATTTTTATACTCTTCAAGAGAAAGGTCTTCTAAAACCTTATCTTCTTTAATGCAATTTGAAACGATTTGACCAACTAATTTATAAGCCTCTCTAAAAGGCATACCCTTTTTAGTTAAATAATCTGCTAAATCGGTTGCGTTAATAAAGCCTTTTTGAGCGCATTTATACATATTGTCTTTTAAAACAATCATATCTTTTAGCATTGGGGTAAATACCGTTAAACATTTTTTAACTGTGCTTACGCCGTCAAAAATACTTTCTTTATCTTCTTGCATATCTTTATTATAAGCAAGTGGCAAACCTTTAAGTACGGTTAAAATCCCCATTAAATCGCCGTAAACCCTACCCGTTTTTCCACGAATCAATTCAGCCATATCAGAATTTTTCTTTTGTGGCATTATTGAAGAGCCCGTTGTGAACTCATCAGTTAATTCACAATACTTAAATTCCCACGAAGTCCACAAAATAATTTCTTCTGAAAACCTTGATAAGTGCATCATTATTATTGAAAAACAAGATAAAATTTCAATACAATAATCTCTGTCGGAAACCCCGTCAATACTATTATCGGTAATGCCGTTAAATCCAAGTTTAGTTGCAACGAATTGCCTATCAGTGTTATAAGTCGTTCCAGACAAAGCGCACGAGCCAAGCGGAGAATAATTCATTCTATTTAAAGCGTCTTTAAGCCTTGAATAATCCCTTGAAAACATTTGAGCATATGCAAGCAAATGTTGAGCAAAAGTTATTGGTTGAGCCCTTTGTAAATGAGTGTATCCCGGCATTATCGTATTTTTATTTTCTTCTGCTTTATTAACTATAACTTTAATTAAGTTTAAAAGCATTTGTAAAATATCACCGCACTCATCTTTAAGATACATACGTAAATCCAAGGCAACTTGGTCGTTTCTACTTCTTGCAGTATGGAGTTTTTTACCAATACTACCTATTCTTTTCGTAAGTTCGGCTTCAATAAACATATGAATATCTTCTGCGTCTTCACTTATTTGCAAAATCCCATTATTAATATCGTTAAGAATTGATGAAAGTTCGTTTAAAATACTTTCAAAATCAGAAGGAGATATAATACCCTGTTTAGCAAGCATTTCTGCGTGTGCCATTGAGCCTAATATATCTTGCTTGTACATTTTTTTATCAAAACTAATAGACGAATTAAAATCATCTGCTTCTTTATTAACTTGACCGCTTGTGCGACCCGTCCACATCTTTGCCATTTATATAATTACCTTTTATTTTTTTAATTTTGCATTAACTTCTGCTTGAACTTTAAGTGGTAAACCAAATAAATTAATAAAGCCAGTAGCGTCTGCTTGGTTATAAACGTTATCTTCACCAAAAGTTGCGATTTCTTCTGAATATAAAGAATAATCACTCCAAGCGCCTGCTTTAATAATGTTGCCTTTGTAAAGTTTAAGTTTAACTTTACCCGTTACGTTTTCTTGCGTTTTAGTGACGAAAGCACTTAACGCTTCACGAAGCGGTGTAAACCATTGTCCATTGTAAACAAGGTCAGCAAAAGTAATTGCAAGTTCTTGTTTTTTATGAGAAGTCATTTTATCTAAACATAATGTTTCCAAGTAGTTGTGAGCAAAGTATAAAATTGCTCCGCCCGGAGTTTCGTAAACACCACGACATTTCATACCAACTAAACGATTTTCTACTATATCAAGTAAACCAATACCGTTTGCTCCGCCAAGTTCGTTCAATTTTAAAATGATTTCCTTTGGCGACATTTTCTCGTCGTTTAATTTAGTAGGAACACCTTTTTCAAACTCCATAGTGATATACGTTGGCTTATCTGGTGCTTGAAGCGGTGAAACGCTCATTTCTAAGAAACCTTCTTTTTCGTAAAGTGGCTCGTTGCCCGTATCTTCTAAATCCAAGCCTTCATGAGATAAGTGCCACATATTTTTATCTTTACTATAATTAGTTTCACGATTAATTTTAAGTGGAACGTTATGCTTTTCAGCGTAATCAATTTCTTCTTCACGACTCTTAATTGACCATTCTCTCCAAGGAGCGATAATAGTCATTTCAGGTGCTAACGCCTTAATTGCAAGTTCAAAACGAACTTGGTCGTTTCCTTTACCCGTACAGCCGTGAGCAATAGCGTCCGCCCCTTCCTTTTTAGCGATTTCAACTATTCTTTTTGCAATAATTGGTCTTGCAAACGAAGTTCCTAACATATAGCCTTCGTACATCGCACCCGCTTGAACGGTTGGAATAATGAAATCTTCAACGAATTCATCGTTTAAATCTTCAACGTAAAGTTTAGATGCCCCCGTTTTAAGTGCTTTTTCTTCTAATCCATCAAGTTCATCTGCTTGACCTACGTTTCCAGAAACAGCTATAACTTCACAGTTATTATAATTTTCTTTAAGCCAAGGGATAATAATTGACGTGTCAAGTCCACCTGAATATGCTAAAACTACTTTTTTGATATCTTTCTTTTCCATAATAAAACTCCTAAAAATTATTGTTTTTTTGTTTATACCTAAATTTTAAAACTTTTAAATTTTTTTGTCAACGATTTTAAC
>JAZRLL010000058.1:0-3703 GCA_045646745.1 Christensenellaceae bacterium | reverse complement strand
TTTATTGAATTCGTAGTTGGTTGTTCTATTGGATTTGCTTCTGCTTTGGAAAGTACCATGTATTATTAATTTTAAAAATTTAAAAGGCGTTGAGTAATGTTCTCAACGCCTTTTTATTATTCGTTAAAATTTTAAAATCTTTATTTTTTTCTTTTATTTTAAGATGTTTTGAGTTTTTAATAAACTTGTTTTTTTTACAAATTAAATTTCGCCTAACAATGCGCACGAAGAAACTGCAATTCCTTCTTCTCTACCAATTGTGCCAATACCTTCTAGGGTGGTGGCAGTAATTCCAATGCGTTCAGGGGAAATTTCAAGTTCTTTTGCCAAGTTTTCTATAATTTTAGGGATATAGTTCAAAAGTTTAGGTTTTTCAGCCATAATCACCGCAGAAATATGAATTGGTTTAAGGTTTTTAGCCTTAATCATTTTCATAACTTTTTTAAGTAATACTATACTTGAAATATCCTTATATTTTGGGTCTTTATCGCTAAAATAATAGCCTATATCTCTTAAAGACGCTCCCGACAAAAGCGAGTCCATAATAGCGTGTGTTAAAACGTCGGCGTCGCTATGACCTAAAAGCCCTTTATTATGAGCAATTTCAACTCCACCTAAAATAAGTTTTCTGCCTTCTACGAGTCTATGAAGGTCAAAGCCGTTTCCAATGGATTTAGGCGAGCCGTCTATTAGGTCTTGGGCGTAAGTTATTTTAGTGTTTTTGTTATTAGTTTTTACAATTTTACATTTGCCGATATAACTACAATAAATACCGGAATCGTCAGTGAAATCGCTTGGATTTTCGCATAAAGAATAAGCCTTTTTAATATCTTTTACGTAAAAAGTTTGCGGGGTTAAAACGGCGTATCTATTTTTTCTTGTTGACCAAATAATATTGTCGTCTCCGTCCGTTTGGCAAACGGTGTCAACAAGGTTAGTTGCAAGCACTCCGCTACCGTATTTCAAGGTGGATTGAATACACTTTTTAACGTCTTCAACTTTTATAAAAGGTCTTGCTCCGTCGTGAATTAAAACAATGCCGTCTTTAAGGGTGGATAGGGCGTTTTTAACTGAGTCAAAACGAGTATCTCCGCCAACCACGTACTTGATTTTTTTATTCACGCCTTTAAGCAATTTTTTAATTCTTTCTTTTTCGCCTTCTTTATAAACTACGATTATCGTGTCAATTTCTTCAATTTGAGCAAACACGTTAATCGTTTTTTTGATTATAACTTCGTTGTTGACGCTATAAAAAAGTTTGTTTTCTTTAAGTCCCGTTCTGTATCCCGAGCCTGCACAAGGTATTACTGCGTATATTTTGTCCATATTATCCCTCAATGATTTTGTAAAGCGTAGACGCTTCGTCTTTTTTTACGTTTTCTTTTAAATTTAAAATTTCAAATTTTACGATTCCCGTACCGAATTGTATTTCAACCACGTCGCCAACGGATAGTCTAAAAGATGGTTTCGCTTGCTTGCCGTTGACTTTAACTTTGTCGTTAGAGCAGGCTTCTTTTCCAAGAGTTCGCCTTTTTAGTATTCTTGAAATCTTTAAAAACTTATCTATTCTCAAAATTAAATCCTCCAAAATTTGCCAAAATTTTTAAAAATATTTCATATTTTAACTTTAAACGTTTGACATATTGACAAAGTTAGATTATAATATTAAAATGCTAAAATGCAATAATAGGGGCTTTTTGCGCCTTTTTTGCCAAATTAGATTTAAAAAACGCGAGATATAAATTACATTTATAAAGTTTTTTTATCAGCAATTTAATCGTTGCGGTTATTATTATACATCATCTCGCAAAAATAATCAAGGTGTTTTACAATTTTTATAAAGGAGTGTAAATAATGCGAAATTTGCAAACAGTAAAAAGCGGTAACGTGGAAAGAAAGAGTTTTGCTCAAATTAAAGAGGTACAACCTATACCGTATCTCGTTGAAGTTCAAAAAGACTCATATAACGCCTTCATTGAAGAAGGTATCGGCGAAGTTCTTGAAGACTTTTCACCTATTACTGACTTTGGCGACCACTACGAACTTTATTTTTTAGACCACAATTTAAGCGGTACTCCAAAATACTCTGAAAAAGAGTGTAGAGATAGGGACGTAACTTACGCCGTTCCACTTGAAGTAAAGGTTAGACTCGTTAATAAAATTACGGGCGACATTATTGACCAAAACGTATTTATGGGCGATATGCCTAAAATGACGGAAAGTGGTTCTTTCATTATTAACGGTGCTGAAAGGGTTGTCGTTTCTCAATTAGTACGTTCACCAGGCGTTTACAACGGCTATGAACAAGATAAATCTGGTAGAAAACTTTTTGCTACTACGGTTATGCCAAATCGTGGTGCTTGGCTTGATTTTGAACAAGACTCTCAAAAAGTTTTATGGGTGCACGTTGATAGAACTCGTAAAATTACGGCAACTGCACTTTTAAGGGCTTTGGGTTTTGGTACTGACGAAGTTATTAACGAACTCTTCGGTAAAAACGAAATTATTGAAGCCACTATTTTAAAAGATACTTGCAAATCTGAAAACGAAGGTCTTTTTGAGTTGTATAGAAGATTAAGACCTGGCGAACTCCCAACCGAAGACGTTGCTAAACAACATCTTAAAAATCTTTTCTTTGATGCACGTAGGTACGATTTAGCAAGAGTTGGTAGATACAAATACAATAAAAGACTTTGTATGTCTCAACGTATTGCAGGTTTAGTTAGTGCCGAAGATATTATAAACGAAGACGGCGAAGTTTTAGTAGTAAAGGGCGAAGTTATTAGCCAAGAACAAGCCCTTGCCGTTCAAAATAGCGGAATAAACGTTGTTAACGTGCTCGTTAACGGTGAAGTTCATAAAATTATAGCAAACAACACGGTAAGTTTTAAGGCTTTAACGGGAATTAGCCCTAGACCTTTCGGCTTACTTGAAACCGTTTACTATCCAAACTTAAAATTCTCTCAATTAGTTGCTTCTAAATGTAAAGAGGCATCTGTTGAAGACGTTGCTGAAAGTTTAAGAACTCAAATCAACGACCTTTACTACGTTGAAGACTTATCTCCTGAAAGACTTGCAGAAGAAAAACCAGAAGACAAGAAAAACGACGAAATTAGAAAAGAACTTAGAAGAAAATTCGTTGAGGCTTGTAAAGAGTTTTACGCGATTATTGAAAGTGGAGAAGTTCCACAAAAACTTTCTGCTGAGCAAAAGAAAACTATTAAACCTTTAATAGAAAAACTCAATCACAAACACGTCACGGTTGACGATATTATCGCTTCAATTTCTTTAAACACCGACCTTGTTTTAGATATTGGCACTATTGATAATATTGACCACTTGGGAAATAGACGTGTTAGAAGCGTTGGTGAACTTTTACAAAATCAATTCAGAATTGGTATTGCAAGACTTGAAAGAGTTATTAAAGAACGTATGTCTACGCAAGACACGAAGGAAATTAATCCAAAAGCGCTTATTAACGTTAGACCTGTAAGTTCTGCTATTAACGAATTCTTCGGTTCTTCACAACTTTCTCAATTTATGGACCAAACTAACCCAATTGCAGAACTTACTCACAAGAGAAAACTTTCTGCTTTAGGTCCTGGTGGTCTTAATAGAGAAAGAGCAACCTTTGAAGTGAGAGATATTCACTATACTCACTACGGCCGTATGTGTCCTATCGAGACTCCTGAAGGACAAAACA
>JAZRLL010000057.1:0-3839 GCA_045646745.1 Christensenellaceae bacterium | reverse complement strand
TTCGTCGTTGATAATGTTAGTATAATTCAGTTTTTTAATATTATACCTAAAATAAAAAATTAAATTTTACTGAAAATTTTAAAATAATAAAACTCTTGCTAAAATCCATTTTGTATGTTATACTTTTCTTATGGAAATTAAAAGACTAAAAATTAAAGGATTAAAAAATACGAGAGATTTGGGTGGCTTTAAAACCACCGATGGAAAAACTATCGTTAGCGGTAAACTTATAAGAAGTGGTAGATTAGATAAACTTCCACCCGCTTCCGTTCACAAATTAACTCAAATTCCATTTTCTACTATCGTTGATTTACGTATCCCTGCTGAAAGAGAAAAACATCCTAACACTCGTATTCCAAACAAAGAATACATAACCCTTCCCCTTCTTTGTACTGCAACTCCTGCCATCACTACCGACAATAGCATGTATAGAGTTTATAACGATGAAAGCAAACGTATAAAAACTGAATTTGGCAATACCGACAATTATATGAAGGAAACCTATAAACGCATAATTTTAAACGACGAATCTATTGACGCTTTAAAAGAGTTTTTAAAATTGCTTTTGGAAAAAGACGGTGTTTTATGGCATTGTAGCGGTGGAAAAGATAGGTCTGGAATTATTTCAATGATTGTTGAAGGTTTACTTGGCGTTAATAGAGAAACAATTATTAACGACTACGTTGCATCTCACCGTTTTAATAGAAAAAAGAGAAGACTCGTTAAAATTGGTTTCTTCTTATTTATTTACGGAAAAAAACAACTCAAAAAAGTTTTAATTAAACTTTTAACGGCTAAAAGAGAGTACATTGAATCACTTTTAGACTTTATGGATGAAAAATACGGCGGAATTATAGGCTATTGTAAAGCCGAATTAAACATTACCGACGAATATATAGAAAAACTTAGAAATAAATATTTAGTATAATTTTAGGTGGCAAGTTAGCCACCTATTTTTTATTTCTTTTTTTAAAATTATTAAATACGCCGTTGTATTTTGCGAAAAGATATGCTATAATGTAAATATGCAAAAGTATTCAAATAATTATTATAAACAAAGAGAAATTGATTGTTTAAACAAAATTGACGAGATTTCAAAAGAACTCCCGCCTTACGTTAAAGAATTTATGATTGGTAAAACGGACTACACTTCTCCGCTAACGAGATTAAATTATATGTTTGACATAAGAATATTTTTTAATTTTTTGTCAAATAAGGTGTATTTCAATAAAAAATACCAAGAAATAACCTTAAAAGACCTAGAAGTTTTGGAATTATCCGTTTTTGAAGAATTTATGGCTCATTTAAGCCATTACGAAATTAACGGCAAAGAAGAAGTTTGCAACGAAAACGCAAAAGCAAGAAAACTTGCAACGATAAGAGCGTTTTTTAAATACTTTTATAATAAAGGAAAAATATCTGAAAACGTTCCGTCAAAATTATCTCTTCCTAAAATTCACGATAAAGAAATAATTCGGCTTGAAATAAGTGAAATGGTTAAACTTGTTGAACTTGCAGAAAACGGCGAAAACTTAACGGAAAGGCAAAAAGCCTATCACAAAAACACTAAAATTAGAGACGTTGCAATTTTAACCCTATTTTTAGGTACGGGAATTAGAAATAGCGAACTCGTTGGACTTAACGTTGAAGATATCAATTTTGAAGATATGAGTTTTGTGGTTACAAGAAAAGGCGGAAATAGGACTATTCTATACTTTAACGACGAAGTTTTAAAAACTTTGAAAGATTGGATAGAATATAGAAAGACTATTGAAGACGTAGACCCAAATGAAAAGGCTTTATTTTTAAGTTTACAAAACAAAAGAATTACAACAAGAGCAATTCAACAATTAGTTAAAAAATACGCAAAAATAATAACTCCGTTAAAAAAGATTACTCCACACAAATTAAGAAGCACTTTCGGTACTAATTTGTATCACGAAACGGGAGATATTTATATAGTAGCAGATTATTTAGGACATAGCGACGTAAACACTACTAAAAAACACTACGCAGCAATAAGCGAAGATATTAGAAGAAAAGCAATTAAAAACGTTAAAGTTAGAGATGATGATTGAGAAAATTTTTGTTATAGAACCGCTTTTAGACGGCAAGGAAAATACTGAAAATTTAATATACGAAATTAAAAATTTAATTGAAACGGCAGGTGGAATTTATTGCGGGATAGAACTATGCAAAATTAGAGAAATCACACCTGCAACTTTTATTGGTAAAGGTAAACTTTTTGAAATTCAAAAAAAGGTTCAATTAAACGAGATTGACACAGTTGTTTTTGATGGTCAATTATCCCCTTCTCAAACCTTAAATATTGCTGAAATTCTAGGTGTTAAAGTTATTGATAGAACCACCTTAATTTTAGATATTTTCGCAAAAAATGCAACTTCTTACGAAGGAAAGCTTCAAGTTGAACTCGCTCAATTAAACTACATTTATCCAAGGCTTAAAGGCAAAGGCGAAGGACTTTCAAGGCTTGGCGGTGGAATTGGCTCTCGTGGTCCTGGTGAAACTCAACTTGAAACTGATAGAAGACACATAAGAGAAAGAATTGATAAACTTAAATCAGAGTTAAAAGTTTTAGAAAATAGACGTGATTTGCAATCTTCAAGGCGAACTAAAAACTCTCAGTTAACTATTGCGCTTATAGGATACACGAATACGGGTAAATCTACCCTATTAAATTTACTAACTGATGCAAACGTTTTGGCTGAAAATAAACTTTTTGCAACGCTTGATAGCACTTATAGAAAATGTACTATTAACAATTTAGAAGTTTTGCTCGTAGACACCGTTGGTTTTATTAAAAACATACCAACCACCCTAATTGAAGCCTTTAAATCAACTTTAAACGTAGCGCTTAACTCAGATTTAAATTTGATTGTATGCGACGCATCGCAAAACTACGAAGAACAACTGAAAACCACTGAACAAACACTGCTTGAATTAAAAAGCGAAGTTCCTACCTTGGTAGTTTTAAATAAATGTGATAAACTTGAAAATTTAGATTCTTTTCCTAAAAATTTTGTTTGTATATCGGCAAAACCCGAAAAAAATATTGATGAGTTAAAAAATAGAATTTCTAAAATTTTAAAGGATAAATTCGTAAATTTTGAATTTAAAATTCCGTACGAAAAATTTTCAAAATTCACTAAATTAATTGAGTACGTTGATAACTACGACTACGATTATAAAGATAACTATATATTAGCAAAATGCACAATAAAAAAAGTGTTTAGCGAAAAATTTAACGAATTTTTATAAACTAAAAAAATTATTAAAAATTTTTAAAATCAAGCATTATTTAGTTGCAATTTATTTAAAATTGATATATAATGCTATGGTACGGAGAGTTGGCTGAGCGGTCGAAGGCGGCGGTCTTGAAAACCGTTGAGGGCTAATACCCCTCCTGGGGTTCGAATCCCTAACTCTCCGCCAAAAATAACCTAAACCATTTTCGGTTTAGGTTATTTTTATTTTTAAATTTAATAAAAATTTTTTAAATATGACAAAATTTGTCATATATATCGTTTAAAATTATATTAGCAAAAAAGCAAAGGATGTTGTATGACAAAAACAAAGTTTATAGAAAAGGCAAAAAAATTAGGATATACTAATGGTTGGATTGAAAATGCTATAAGTACAATGAACGAATTAAACGATAAATATGGGTTTGGCTATTCTTGCGAAGATATCGTTATTTGTAAAGTAAAAAATGTACAAGAAAATATTTCTAATAAGTTTGTTTGGAAAAGCAACGATACCATTATATTTAAGCCAAAGAAAGTATAATAAAATTTATACAACTATTTGTTTAATGTGAT
>JAZRLL010000056.1:0-3042 GCA_045646745.1 Christensenellaceae bacterium | reverse complement strand
CTTTATAAGTTAATTTGCTTAACTGTGATACCGTTATCGTTGGAGCTTCATCGTCAACACATATTACGTTATACGTTACAGTTCTAGCGTTCCCTGAAGAATCTGATACATCATATACGATTTTATATATTCCATTCTCCTCTGTTTTGAAATATCTTGTTATATCGCATTTATCATACATCAATATATTGTTTCCGCTAGGATCTTTCATTGATACGTACACCGTTGACATATTATCAAGAGCATCAACTGCCATCGCCTTTGAAACGTAAAACTCCTCACCTTTTGACAATCTAACGTTTTTCATTTCGTTTTCAAATGAAACGATTGGCGCAACACCAATTGATAGTGCATTGTTATCTAAAACTTGGTTACAGACCTTATATAATAACAATTTATTTTGCCCTGTTGCTCCTTTAATTTCAAAAGATAATCTTACTTTACCTGAAGCAAATCCTTTAAAGATATTGCCAGCCACGTCATGTTTGACAACGGCAATTTCCGCTCCAGTCTCTTCGTATATCATCAATTTGCTATTCTTAAAAATAATTGATATTTGTTTTGAGATATCTCCCAACGAACCATTTACTAAATAAGTTCTTTCATCTCCACAAATCTGCAAATTTGCTTTATCGTCATTAAGATAGGTAAACGTTAAGCAAATCTTTACGTTAGAATCAATGTAATCCTCTAAAATCAAATCGATTGATTTTGCATTCTGTAGTGAAAATCCTGCCGTAATTAACAATTCCGAAGCCGCCAAACCAAAAGGATATTTTAACGTCAAATCATTGTCGGCTGTAAATAAACTACCATTTTCACTTACTTCGATTTCAGTTCCTTCGCTCGTTAAATAATAATCTTTTAATTCAGTAGAATTGATAACTTTAATCTTTTTCAATACTACCGTTTGTCTATCGCCTCTTCCACCGACAAACTCAACGTTTAAGAATTCGCCATCTGTTTCTTTTACAGTGTATTTCTCACTTTTTGCGCCGTTAACGTATATAGCGCTATACGGTTTTTCAACTTTTACGCCGTTTGAATAATCCAAAACTTGAAAATTTTCAAACGAAAGAACATCTCCAACCTTTACTGCATCTGGTATTCCGTTTACTTTTACAATTGCTTTTTGCGGAACAAGAATTTCAAATGAAAGAGTTAACGACGCTTCATCTCCAAGATAATCTTGTGCTACTATAGCTATTTCAAGAGTTCCCGGAAGTTCTGGTGTTATAAAACCGTTTTCATCTTCATAAATTTCTCTTCCATCCAATAACAGTTTATAATCATAGGTAACGTCTCCAACGCCACCAAAACAACTAAATCTAGGAAGTTTTTGTTTTGAGCCAGCATAAAACTGAGACAATTCTTCATCAAATTGTGCTTTTATCGGATTCTTTTCACCTAAAACCGTTATTGACAATTCAACATCTTCCCTATTACCAAAACAGTCTTTCGCGGTTATCACGTACTTATATTCCCCTGCTTCAGTAGGAACAAAATCTCCACCTAAAGGAACTTCTTCACCATTATGATATAACTTTGCGCTTGCGTTAACCTCTCCTGAAATCAAATCGTAAGCTCTAAATGAAGGCAATTCGTACGGTCTATTTACGTACGCCATAGGAAGATTATTTGTATCTTTCGTGTCAACGTAAATATACGGTGCTTCGCTATCATCAATAGTATCAGAAGAAAAAGTTTGTCCCGCTATTTCAGAAACTATGACGCCACCTTGAGATGCCAATGCGGGATAATCAACTTGAAGATAAACTTCACCTGTTTTAAATCCTTTAAAAACATCCCCACCCATATAAGTAGAATCGTCAAGATCAATGACGTCTTGGTATTTTGCTTGCCAACTTATTCCATTATAAGAAAGAACTTCATTTGTGGATACATCATAACCAAATTCATACGACCCACCCAAACCTCTAACTCCAGCGGTTGTAACAAAGCCAAAACCATTAGCACTGTTTTTTCTTAACGTACGTGCAGCAGATTCGTTTGAGCGACCATAATAATTGTTTCCATCAGGGCTTACGGTGATATGCGAAGAAGATAAAGAGTCTCTACTTGGTTGAATTTTTATAGAAACTTTATTTTTTGAATCATATACGTCAATAAGACTTACGTAAATTGAATCATAAAGAGAAAATTCTGCATATCCTTCACCATATAAAACTACAAATTTTATTAAATTCTCTCCTCTTTCTAGTTCGTTTAAATCAATTACGTTTCTATATCTAAAAGAAGAACTACCGCCCTTTCCTAGCAACATTACGCCTTTTATATCGTCATGCTCGGTAGTTGGATATTTCTTTACCCAATCTGGATAATCAACTCCGCTTTCAATTACCGATATGCTATTTATGTTTTCAAATAAATCTTCCGAACGAACAAAAACAGTTACCTCAACTTCCTTACTATAATTTACACCCTCATTCGCTGCTGTAAATATCAACTTGTATACACCTGTTTTTGTTGGCTTAAACAAACCGTGTACGTCTTGAGAAATACCGTCTGGATCTATTAACGATACGTTTGCGTCAGCCACTTCAACTCCACCTTTGACAAGTTTTGCTCCACTAACGTCTAAACTATCAAAAACTTTTATAGAAGAAGAAATATTAGGTATGGATATATACGGTTTTTCAACACAAGTAAAAGAAAACCCATCGGATCTAACATATCCTAATTCGTCCTCAACAGTGTAAATTACTTCATAACTGCCTGTCGCATTAAGAGCGTAAATATCACCACCAGACAATTTATCCATAACTCTTCCATCTTTAAGTATAAAAACGTTATATTCACCAGAACATTGAGCCAATGGCAATACAATTTTTTCGCCTAATGCATATTCCGTTTCCATCATAGTGCTAAAACTAAACGTTGATCCTTCTGCTTTAACCTGAGTTGAATTCTCACGAATTCCTAGGAAACTTCCAATGCAAAGTAAAAAAGTTATTGCAATTATAAATAGAAATCTAGTCCTTTTTACATTCATTTTTCTTTTTCCTCACTATAAAAAATACT
>JAZRLL010000055.1:0-8822 GCA_045646745.1 Christensenellaceae bacterium | reverse complement strand
GCTTCTTCTATAAACTTCATAATAATTGGAGTAGTTATATAGTAAGGCAAGTTAGCAATAATAAAATATTTTTCGCCTATAAGATTTTCAATTTCACTAGTTGGAATTTTCATAACGTCTTTATAAATTATTTCAACGTTTGAAAAATCTTTTAAGGTTTCACTTAAAATTGGTTTAAGTTTATAATCAATTTCAAATCCGTAAACTTTTTTAACACGTTTTGCAATTTCTCTTGTTAAAGTTCCTGCTCCAACGCCTATTTCAATAACGGTAGAATTTTCTGAAACTCCACTTTTACTAACCACGCCTGAAAGTAGGTTTTCGTCAGTTAAGAAGTTCTGTCCGAACTTTTTTTCAAATTTAAAATTGTTTTCTTTTAAAATTCTTTTTATATCCATATCTTATTTAAAAACTTATCTTAAACAATTTACAAAAATTATTTTTAACAATATTTACTAATTCGTTTATAGAAACGCCGTAAATTTCGGCTATTTTTTGGTAAGTGTAAACAACGTTTAAAGGCTCGTTAATATCTCCCCTTTTAGGTACGGGAGTTAAATAAGGCGAGTCCGTTTCCACTAAAATTCTATCTATCGGAATTTGCTTTAACACTTCGCCCCTTTTAGAGTTTTTAAAGGTAATTGTCCCCCCAAAAGAAAAATATCCGCCTAGGGAAAGAATTTCTTTACTAACTTCAACGCTTTCAGAATAGCAGTGCATTAAAAAGCCGTTTTTTAATTTGTCTTTGTTTTCCTTTAATGCGGTTAAAGTGTCTAAACAAGCGTCTCTACTATGCACCACGATTGGCAAATCGTATGCGTTTGCAATTTCAAGTTGATTTAAAAATAAATCTTTTTGCAAATCTTTTTGATAGCCTTCGTAATGGTAATCAAAACCAATTTCGCCTACCGCAATACATTTTTTATCCTTTAAAAACCCTTCAATTTTAGATAAATCTTTAATAGGAAAATCGTTAGCGTTATCTGGATGAATTCCCGCAGTAAAATAAACTTCATCAAACTTTTTAGCGTTTTCACTTGCAAGATAAGATGAGTTTAAACTATGCCCCGTGTCCACCACGAGTTTTACCCCGCTATTTAAATAACCCCTTCTAACTTCATCAATTTTATTAAGCAGAAGGCTATCAGTTAAATGAGCGTGGCAATCAATATAACTTAACAAACTTCTGCTCCTGACGGCATATCTTTTTCTGGACTAACTAATACTACTTTACCATCTTTTTCAGCGCATAAAACCATACCTTCACTAACTATTCCGCAAAGTTTGCAAGGTTTTAAGTTTGCAACGAGTACTACCTTTTTACCAACCATTTCTTCCGGCGTGTAGTAATTTGCAATACCCGAAACAACCGTTCTTAATTCTTCGCCAACTTTTAGAGATAATTTTAATAATTTATTAGATTTTTCAACTTTTTCACAAGATAAAACTTCTGCTACTTTAAGTTGAGTTTTAAAAAAGTCGTCAATAGAAATTTGTTCTTTTACTTCTTCCACTTTTTCTTCCACCTTTTTTTCTTGATTTTTCTTTTCTTCTTTACATCTTAAAGCCATCATTTTTTCAATTTCTTCAATTTCCTTCTTAACGTCAATTCTTGGGAAAATTGGTTGAGATTTTAAAACTTGAATTCCGCCCTTTAATACGCCGAATTTAACGTTATCAAAATTGTTTTCACTCTCGTCAACGCCGTATAAAGCCAAAATTTGATTTGGCGCTTTGGTAATAAAAGGTTTAAGCATTATTGCCGAAATTCTAATAACTTCACTTAAAACGTATAAAACGGTTTTTAATCTATCGTACTTAGTTTCGTCTTTCCCAAGTTTCCAAGGCTCTGTTTCGTCAATATACTTATTCGCCCTTTGAATAAGTTTAAATATTTCGCTAAGTGCGGTTGGAACGTCAATTTTTTCTATATTTTCTTTAACTATTTCTAAAATTTCATTACAACCTTTAATAAGTTCCTCGTCAAGACTTTCAAAAGTCGTTGGAGCATGTAAAACTCCGCCGAAATATTGATTAATCATAGCGGTAGTTCTTGAAACTAAATTACCAAGGTCGTTAGATAAATCGCCATTAATTCTTTTTAATAAACTTTCATTAGTATAAACCCCGTCGTTGCCAAAAGGAATTTCTCTAAGCAAGAAGTATCTAAGAGCGTCGGTTCCGTATCTTAAAACGAGTTCTTTTGGGTTCGTAATTTCACTTTTAACGTTTTCGCCTTTACTTTTAGAGAGTTTGTCCCCACCGATTAAAAGCCAGCCGTGTCCATAAACTTGTTTTGGAAGTGGCAATTCAAGAGCCATAAGTAAAGCAGGCCAAATAATAGTGTGAAATCTTACTATTTCCTTTCCAACCATTTGTAAATTTGCAGGCCAGAATTTATTATACAATTCTTCGTTTTGCGAAGTGTAGCCAAGTGCCGTTATATAGTTAGTTAAAGCGTCAATCCAAACGTAAACGGTGTGTTTATTATCAAAAGAAACGGGAATACCCCAATTAATAGTCGTTCTTGAAACGCATAAATCTTGAAGCCCTGGTTTAATGAAGTTGTTGACCATTTCGTTTACCCTTGATTTTGGTTGCAAAAACTCTTTGTTATCTTCGTATAATTTTAAAATTTTATCCGCATATTTTGAAAGTCGGAAGAAATAACTTTCTTCTTTCCCTTTTTGAACGGGTCTACCGCAATCTGGACATTTGCCGTCTTTTAATTGAGATTCCGTCCAAAACGATTCACAAGGCGTACAATACCAGCCTTCGTATTCAGATTTATATATATCCCCTTTGTCGTAGAGTTTTTTAAATATTTTTTGAACGGCTTCAACGTGATAATCGTCTGTAGTTCTTATGAACTTATCATAAGATATATCAAGTTCCTTCCAAATTTGTTTAAGTTCGTCAACGAGCGGATTAATAAACTCAATAGGAGTTAAGCCTTTTGCTTGTGCGTTTTTCTCAATTTTTTGACCGTGTTCATCAGTTCCCGTTAAAAAGAAAACGTCCTTTTTGAGCATTCTATTAAATCTTGCAATCGCATCGCAAACTACGGTTGTATAACAATGGCCTATATGCCAATTTCCACTAGGATAATATATTGGAGTTGTAATAAAAAAGGTATTTTCGTTCATAAACTCTCCTTTAACTAACTAAAAACTTAAAGTTTTCACCCCTATTTTTAGCCATACTATTTCATTATAAGGTATATTATATACCTTTTATCAAATTTTGTAAAACGAATAAGCGGATAATTTAACGATATATCTCATAATATAATCTATGAATATTATTTTTAGCGTAATTTTAACCTTTTCTATAATAATATTAACGATTATTAATCCAAATTTAATACTAACTAGCGTTAATACTGCGGGAATTAACGCAATAAATTTAACAATTAAACTTTGCGCAATTTATATATTTTGGTTAGCATTTAACGAACTATTAAAAGAACTAAAAATAACTAATTTTATAGCAAAAATTTTAAAGCCCATAATATCTTTTTTATTTGAAACTAAAAATCCCGAAACTATAAATCGTTTATCCTGCTCGTTATCTGCAAATATGCTCGGGCTTGGCGGAATTGCCACCATTGAAAGTATTGAGTCTATGCACCTATTAGAAAAAGAAAAAAAAGAAAACGGAAAAGTTATGCTTTTCGTAATTTCTGCAACGTCTATTCAACTATTACCATTATCGGTAATTTCACTACTTAATGAACTCGGCAGTACTAACTCTTACGTTATTATCTTGCCAACTTTAATTTGTACTTTCTTTTCAACGTTTATTGGGATTTTACTTTGCAAGGTGTTTAAATGATAGCAATTTATATAATACCAATAATTGTATCTTTCGTGCTTATTTTAGCACTAATTAAACGAAAAAATATCTACGAAGCCTTTGTAACGGGAAGTAAAAATTCACTATCGTTATGCTTATCGTTATTCCCGTACGTATCGGCAATTTTAATAATGAGCGAACTCTTTGATAAAAGCGGACTTTCTGATTTATTGGTAAAAATTTTATCTCCCGTTTTTAGATTCGTAGGAGTTCCCGTAGAATTAAGTAAACTAATTTTAATTAAGCCCTTTTCGGGAAGTGGAAGTTTAGCCCTTTTGAACGAAATTTTGCAAAAATACGGAGTAAACTCATATATTTCGCTAACGGCGTGTTGTCTGTTCGGCTCTTCTGAAACTATATTTTACATATCCGCAGTTTACTTTTCTAAATGCCAAAATAAAAATGCGGTTAAGGGAATAATAATTTCCCTAACCGCAACTATATTTTCAACTATATTCTGCTCTTTTATTTGCAGATTTTTCTTTTAATCATCGCCAACGTCTAATGCTTCTAATAAATCCTTTTTAGGTTGTGGTTTACTATCCCCGTGTTTAACGAAAAACATAGTAATAAAGGATAAACCAACGAAAATAGTAGCGTAAATAAAGAGTGGCAAGTAGTTTCCAACTATATCAAAAATAAAGCCTGAAAGCATTGGCGTTAAAACTTGTGCAAGCATACTTGCCGTGTAATAATAACCTGTATATTTACCAACGTTTGAACCTTTTGCAAGTTCAACGACCATTGGAAACGAGTTAACGCTAATAGTAGCCCAACCAATACCCGCCAAGGCAAATAAAACGTACATTAATATATCCGACCAATTATCCCTTGCAAAAATTGCAACGAAGAAAGCAGTAGCAAGCATTAAGATACCTGCGAGCAAGGTTTTTTTTCTTCCAAATTTACTTGCCATTATTCCTATTGGGATATAGGAAATTATTGCTGCAACTTGTGCAATAATAAGCGTTAAATTAAAGTCTTTATTTAAAACTGCCGGTGCGTATCTTGAATACGCAGTTTCAACTGCATTATAACCCATATACCATAACGCAACTGAACTTAAAATAAGCATTAAAGATATAAGTTTACTCTTTGAAAGTTTTTTGTTTGTTTGAACGAAACAATCTTTTGTTTCTTCCATATCCGTGCTTTCTTCTAATTTTTCACTTTCTTCTTGCATTTGCTTTGTCCATAAAGGCTCTTTAACGGTTAATAAGAAAATAACTAACGCAACAAGCATTACCCCGACAACTGAAAAAGCGTATAGAGTAAAGTCCGTTTTACCTTCAACCGAAGTTTTTAAAAGTATTCCTAAACCTAAAACGATAATACCACCGCAAGCGCCCATTAAATTGATAACGGCGTTTCCCTTTGACCTTAAAGGTTTTGGGGTGATATCAGGCATCAAAGCAACGGCTGGCGAACGAAAAATTGCCATTGAGATTAAAACAAGTAATAAAACAACAACGAAAAGTATAAGTTCGCTAACTACGGTTGCTATAACGAAAAACACACACGCAAAAATGGTTCCAATGAAGATATAAGGAGTTCTTTTTCCATATTTCGTATTAGTTTTATCAGATATTGCACCAAAAAGTGGTAACATAAAAAGTGCAAGAACGTTATCTATTGCCATTATTACGCCTGTGAACGTGCTTGACATATTAAACTTGTTTTCTAAAATTAATGGAACAATCGTATCGTACGTTTTCCAAAAAGCCATAATTAAGAAAAAGGCAAATCCAACTAAAATAGTTTTCTTATAGTTTAATTTCATTTGTATATTTTTCCTTTATTATTTTTTACTATATAAAAGTTTTTTGCAGTTTTCACACTCAATAATTTTACCTAAATCAAGTTCGTTTTTAACGCTTGAAAGCAAACTCATACCACACGCAGGACAATAACAACTATCCTTTTGCATTATCGCTTCAATAACGATAGGGAATTTATTATCCTTTCTTTTAACAATATATTTTTGCAATAATTCTTGGTTAATAGAAGGCGCTAATAAGTCTCTCTCCTTTGTGAGTTTATCTTTTTCTTCCTTTTTACTATCAGTAAGTTCCTTAACTTTTGGAATCATTTCATCTCTTAAAGCCTTCATTTCGCTATTTTTAGCCCTTAAAGAGTTAAATTCTTTTAAAATGCTTTCCATATCTTTTTGAATTGCGTTAATTTTGCTTTCTAACGAAGAAACAACGTCTAACGTTTCTTGAAGTTTCTTTTTGTAATAAATTAACTCGTCTTCGTTTTCACAACCTTCAATAGAAGAAACAAATTCAGTTGCAGTATCGTTTAAATTTTCAATTTCTTTACTTGCCAAGCCGTGAGCGTCAACTAGCCCTTTCGCTCTTAATTCAAGGTTAGATAAAGTTTCGTTTACGGTAGACAAAAACTTTTTTGCAGTAAGATATTTTTGAGACACTTCACTTTTCTTAACTTCATCGTCAATCGCTTTGATTAAACCGTCAAACTCTTGATACTTTAATATGTTTTTAATCGTATTATCCATTTTAATTTTCTCCTAATAAAATTAAATAGTTTATAAATAAATAGGTTCAACGTGCAAAAACACGTTAACGCCTTTAAATTCTTCTTTTATCCACTCGTAAAATTTAGTAAACCCATAAATTTCACTAGCGTAATGCGTTAACTGTATAACGCATTTGCCTTTTTCAATACACTCTTTTAATATGTGATGCGGAACATCTGCTGAAATTATTAAATCGGCGTCTTTTGATAAGCTCAATTCGTAATAATCAAGCCCTGCACCGCAAAAAGAACATATGGTATTAATATTTTTTGATAAGTCACCGTAGACTAAAACTTTTTCAGTGTTAAATTCTCGTTTAATAGAATTTACTATCTCTATTAAAGGTTTATTAATTTCAAACTTTCTTCCGTAGCCACAATCCGTATCCAACGTCATTAAAATTTCTTGATTTTTAGCACCTAATCCTTTTGCAAAGTAATAATCAACGCCAGTTTTAGATGCGTCTAAATTCAAATGGAAAGATATAACGCCTATTGAATTTTTAACTGCCAAAGTTAAAGGATTATCATCAGTTAAAGATAAAATAGGTTTATAAATTGCAGGGTGATGAGTAATTATTAAATTACAACCTTTATCTATCGCAGTTTTAACGCTTTCAAAGGTTAAATCTAAACAAGTTAAAATACCCTTTATATCTTCTAAATTATCAAATATGATTCCGCTGTTATCGTATGCGTCGTATTTTTCAATAAATAGTTTAGACAATTTTAAATCGGCGTAGTTATTTAATATTTCACAAATTTTTTTAACGTTCATTTAAAATCTCCAAAATTGTAGATAATTTTTCTTTTACGCTTAATAGTTGGCTAGAAGAAATTTTCCCGCCGTCTAAAACGTTTTGATATTTTTTCGCCTGACTTTTTAAATACTCTATAAAATCACTTGAATAAGTAGTTAAATTTTCCTTACCGAAAGTTAATTCAATTAAAGTATAACTATCTTTACCCTTTACTGCAACTATCCCGTCATAAAACTTTGAGTTTGCTAAAAAGGTAAAATCTCTAACTAATTTATAGCCTAAATTAAGAAGCAGTTCTCTAACTAAAATAGTGTTTTTATGCGGACATAACACGAATTTTTCAGGCAAAAATTTTATCTCTTTTATAATTTTTACTATTTCTTCACCGCCCATACCAGCAATAAAAATTTGGTCTGGCAAGCCGTCAAAATCTTTTACCCCGTCGCAGTTATAAGATAACACTTTATCCCCATAGTTTTCTAAAAGAATTTGAGCCTTTTTTAAACTTTTTTCAGAGATGTCCGAAATTATAATTTTGTTTGCTAAATTTTTTTCTATTACCGCTTTGGCGATATAACCGTGGTCGCAACCAACGTCGGCAAACGTTTTACAGGGCGTTATTAAAGAAAATAGTACTTCAAGCCTTTTAGTCATATTATTCTAAATATTCTTTAAGTTTTTTAGAACGAGAAGGATGCCTTAATTTTCTTAACGCTTTTGCTTCAATTTGTCTAATTCTTTCTCTCGTTACGTTAAATTCTTTACCAACTTCTTCAAGCGTTCTAGTTCTTCCGTCGTCAATTCCGTAGCGGAGCCTTAAAACCTTTTCTTCTCTTGGGGTTAAAGTGTCCAAAATAGAAATAAGTTGTTGTTTAAGCATTGTAAACGCAACTGCATCGCTTGGAGAAGTTGCGTTTTCGTCTTCAATAAAAGTTCCCAAATTGCTATCGTCTCCGTCGTCGCCAATAGGAGTTTCTAATGAAACGGGGTCTTGTGCAATTTTTTGAATTTCAATAACTCTTTCAACGGGAATTTCCATTTTTTCAGCGATTTCTTCGGGAGTTGGCTCTCTATTTAAATCTTGCAAAAGTTGTCTTGAAATTTTTATAACTTTATTTATCGTTTCAACCATGTGAACGGGAATACGAATAGTTCTTGCTTGGTCTGCAATAGCACGAGTTATTGCTTGGCGAATCCACCAAGTAGCGTAAGTAGAAAATTTAAAGCCTTTGGTGTAGTCAAATTTATCAACTGCTTTCATTAAGCCTAAATTCCCTTCTTGAATCAAGTCAAGAAGGTGCATACCCCTACCAACGTATCTTTTAGCAATAGAAACAACGAGCCTAAGGTTTGCTTCTGATAATCTTACTTTTGCATATTCGTCGCCAGACATCATCTTTTCAGCGAGTTCGGCTTCTTCTTCAACCGTTAAAAGTGGTATTTTACCAATATCTTTAAGATACATTTTAACAGGGTCGTCCATTGAAATTTCTTTTTCAAGTTGAGAAAGCAAATCACTTTCTTTTGAAGAAAAGTCGTCGTCTTTAACTTCAATGGAATTATTTTTTAAAACGTCGTAAATAAGTTCCATTTGCTCTGGTGCTAATTTGTATTTTTCAATTTTGTCAATTAACTCGTCGTTAGTGATTAAGCCTTTCAACTTATACT
>JAZRLL010000054.1:0-20691 GCA_045646745.1 Christensenellaceae bacterium | reverse complement strand
AAACTGAATGCCCATTCAGTTGCACCTTTTGTGTGTCCGATGTGATCGGCAATTTCCTGACTGAAGATAGACCAGCAATAAACTGTACCAATACTACAATGTAAAAGCAGGGCTGGAATTGCAGCACGAGTCCACTTGTTTGATAATTTTTTCATAAGTTAATCTCCATAAAATTTTGTTTATCACACAATTTAATATTGTATTCCTTTTAAAAACAAAAGTCAATCGTTAAACGCTTTTTTATAATTTTTTATTTAAATTTTTTATTTTTATTTTTAAAAATAACAAATGCGGTAGAAAGTTCTACCGCATTTATAGTATTTAATTTTGATTTATACGTTTAATGCAAAATTATTAACGTAAGAGTGTAAATTTCCTTCGTAAATTACTTCGCCACCTAAATTTAAAAAGTCAATAGGCTTCATAATTTTAGGGCATAAATTTCCGTCTATAATCCCGTTTTCAGAAAGAATTTCTTGAACGAAATTAGAGCAATAATAACGATATTTTCTCTTTTTCTTTTTATTAAAAAGTGCTAAAAATACACCTAACATATCGTAGCGATATTTCTTTTTTGAATCAAACATTTCTTGTGTCTTTTTCTTTACGCTTTCTATTTGAGATTCGGTTGCTTTAAATTTTAATATTAACGTTTGTGCATTTTTGCATTTTTTAAATAAGCCTTCATTAGTATTCTCGTGAACGAAACCACCCCAAAACGGAAAGTTAGTGTAATACCTTCCAAAAGAGCACATCTCGGTTAACCCTTCATCAAAACTGATAGAAGAGTGATTATATTTATCTTTTGTAAATAATTTTAAAAGAGATGATACTATTGAGCCCGTTTGACTTAGCACCACGTAAATACAACCGTTTTTTTCCATTTAACACCTTTTTTATGTTTCTTGATTATTTTCTTTGTCGCCTTTTCTTAATTCCTTTAAAATTTCCATTAAAAGTTCGTTTGTGGTTGGCTCTTTTGGAGTTTCAACAACAGGCTCCTTAACTTTTTTCTTCGGTGCAGTTTCAGGATTGTGTTTAGAATACCTTTTAAGCCATTTCTTTTCAAGTTTATTAAGTTCTTCGTCTTTATCCAATTTTTCTTGCACGTTAATTATCATATTAGCGTTAAAATCCATAGTATTTCTTACTCTCGTAAAGATTTTAACCATTATAAATATAGTGAAAGATATAATTAAAAAATCAATTATAAGTTGAATAAAATTACCATAATTAAGCGTTAATAAAGGCTCAGTCCTTAAAACTACGTTTAATTCTGTAAAATTAACTTGACCTATCGCCATAGAAATTAACGGAGTTATAATATCGGCAACTAAACTTGATACTATTTTATTAAAAGCAGTACCAATTATTACCGCAACCGCTAAATCAACAACGTTTCCCCTAGTTATAAATTTTTTAAAATCCCTAAAAAATTTGTGCATATATTTCTCCCTACGTTAATTAAATGATTTTATAGTTTTATATAATTCGTCAGCCGTTGAAGCAAAATACTTGCAACCTGCTTCTTCTAAAACTTGTTTTTTTCTAAATCCCCATAAAACGCCTATCCCGTCTACCCCTGCACTTTTGAAAGTTTTAACGTCTACTTCGCTATCGCCGATATATATAACGTTTTCTTTATTAATGCCGTATTTGTCTAAATAGTAAAGTACGCAAGATTTATCTGGTTTTGGATTAAACAATTCTGGTTTATTTCCCGTTATATAATCAAAGCCGTATTTTTTAAGTTTTTGCTCGCATACGATTTGAGTAATGCTATCGGGCTTGTTTGAAATTATTGCCAAAGTATAGCCTTCTTTTTTTAATTTTAATAAAAGTTCGTCTAACCCGTCGTATAAAACGGTTTTAGAATTGTCGCTTTCGGCTTGAAGTTTAACGTAGTAGTTAAAAAGTTCGTCAAACTCTTTTGAGTTTTTAAAACCAGAAACGAGTTCTATTAAAATTTTAGCGCCGTAGCCTACCGAAGAAATAGTTTTTTCCATAGAAACTTCTTCGTAGCCAAAGTGCGAAAGTGCTTTATTCACGCAATAATGAATATCATAAAGCGTGTTAAGTATAGTTCCGTCAAGGTCAAAAATTAAAGTGTTTTTCATAATCGTTCCTACATTTTTTCAGGAGTTTTAATTCCTAATAAACTCAATGCGTTTTTAATAACTTGTTTAGTAGTTTTAACTAACGTTAATCTAAAATTTTTCGTGTTTTCGTCAGTTCCTAAAATTTTACAATCAAAATAGAATTTGTTGAATAAAGTTGCTAAATCTAATGCGTATCTCGTAATATAGCAAGGCTCGTTTTTCTCTGCCGATAACTTAACCGTTTCTGGAAATTTCTTTAAGCAGTCAATTAAGTTGTATTCGTCTTCATTAGCCTTTGGAATAGTAAAATTACCAATTTCTCCGCCTTTATTAAGTAAACTACAACACCTTGCGTATGTGTATTGAACGTAAGGCCCCGTTTCTCCGTCAAAGTTTAAAACTTTATCAAAAGAGAATACTATATCTTTAATTCTGCTATTAGATAAAGCCCCGAAAATTACCGCTCCTGTTCCTACTGCTTTTGCAATTTCTTCTTTATTTTCAAGGTCTCTATTTTTGCCGTCAATAATACTATAAGCCTTTTCGTTGCATTTATTAATAACGTCTTCTAAAAATACTACGTTTCCCTTTCTAGTTGACATAGTTCCTTCTTCTAACGATACCATACCAAAAGCAACGTGCTCCATATTTTTAGCCCAAGGCTTACCTAAAAGTTCTAACACTTTGAAAAATTGTTTGAAGTGTAAATTTTGTTGATATGCTACTACGTATAAACATTTGTCAAAATTATAAGTATCCTGCCTATAATAAGCAGCAGCTAAATCTCTGGTTGCGTATAACGACGCTCCGTCTGACCTTAAAATTAAGCAAGGTGGCATATCGTAATCTTTTAAATCTACGATTTTTGCACCTTCACTTTCTACGAGTAAACCCTTTTTAGAAAGTTCGTCAATAACGGGACTCATTTTATCGTTATAAAAACTTTCACCGTTATAACTATCAAATTTAACGTCAAGTTGCTCGTATACTTTTTGTACGTCTTTAAGCGTTAAATCTTTAAACCAATGGAAAAGTTCTAAACACTCTTTATCGCCACTTTCAATTTTTTTGAAATACTCCCTTGCTTTATCGTCAAGTTCAGGATTTTTTTCGGCTTCTTCGTGATATTTTACGTAAAGGCTCATAAGTTCTTTAATTCTGCCTTCTTCAACTTTTTCACGATTTCCCCAATTTTTATATGCGTAAATAAGTTTGCCAAATTGAGTTCCGTAATCACCTAAATGATTAACGCCCACTACGTTATAACCCAATTTTTTATATATTCTATACAAAGCACCGCCAATTACCGTAGTTGATAAATGCCCGATATGGAAAGGCTTTGCTATATTTATTGAAGAATAGTCAATAACGATGGTTTTACCCGCTCCTAAATCTGACGAGCCGTAATTTTCACCGTTTTCTATAATATCTTTTAAAACTTTTTCCGTTAACGAAGTTCTATTTACCGTAAAATTTAAGTAGCCGTTTATTGCAACTACGCTTGAAATATTTTCATCTGTTTCAAAGTTCTTTGCCAAGTTTTCAGCAATAACAACGGGCGACGTTTTTAAAATTTTAGCAAATTTAAAACAAGGAAGTGCGTAATCTCCCTTTGAAGTGTCAGGCGGAACTACGATTGACGAGTAAATTTCATCAACTAAAACGCCTTCAATATTCAATTTTTCAGCAATATATTTTTTATAATCCATAATTGTACCTATATACTTATATAATTTTAACATACTTTTATATTTAGAGCAAATATTTTTAAACTAATAGGCTAAAAAGTTTGAAAGTATTTGAAAAATGATATATAATAGTTTATATCAAATTAAATTTATAGGAATTATTATGAAATTAGGTGTTGTAGGACTTCCAAACGTAGGCAAGTCAACTTTATTTAACGCAATTACTCACGCAGGAGCGCAAGCCGCTAACTTCCCTTTCTGCACTATTGAACCAAACGTTGGAATAGTAGCAGTTCCAGATAATAGGCTTAACGAACTTGCTAAACTTTATAACAGTAAAAAAATTACTCCCGCAACCATTGAATTCGTTGATATTGCAGGACTCGTTAAGGGTGCGTCCAAGGGCGAAGGTCTTGGAAATAAGTTTTTATCCCACATAAGAGAAGTTGACGCTATCGTTCACGTAGTTAGATGCTTTGAAGACGAAAACGTTATTCACGTGGAAAATAAAATCTCTCCCGTAGAAGATATTAAAACTATTAATTTAGAACTCATTTTAGCCGACCTTGAAAGCGTACAAAAAAAATACGATAAGGCTTTTTCTATGATTAAAACGGGAGATAAAAAATATCAAGAAGAAGCAACCCTATTAAAAAAGGTATTAACTACGTTAGAAAGCGAAAAACCCGTTAGAAGTTTATCATTAACAGAAGAAGAACAAAAATACGTTAACGGCTTATTCTTAATTACTAGTAAACCCGTAATTTACGCTGCGAACATTAAAGAAAGCGATATGGGAAAAGAAGATAGCGAAATTCCACTCGTTATGCAAGTAAAAGAATACGCCTTACAAGACGGAAGCGAAACTTTGGTTATTTGCGCTAAAACGGAAGAAGAAATTTCAGAACTTGAAGAAGACGAGCAAATTATGTTCCTAAACGAACTCGGCTTAAAAGAAAGTGGACTTAATAGACTTGTTAAAGCAAGTTATAAACTTTTAGGCCTTATAAGTTATTTGACGGCTGGCGAGCCTGAAACAAGGGCTTGGACAATTACTAACGGCACGAAAGCACCACAAGCGGCAGGTAAAATTCATAGCGACTTTGAAAGGGGCTTTATAAGAGCCGAAGTGGTTGATTACGACGTTTTACTTTCTTGCGGAAACTACACCAAAGCAAAAGAACTTGGAAAAGTTAGAAGCGAAGGTAAAGATTACGTTATGAAAGACGGCGACGTGGTTTTATTTAGATTTAACGTTTAAAATGTAATTTTAAAAGGTGTGATTTTTTCACACCTTTTTTTATTTTAAATTAAGTTTATTTAATGGTAAAAAGTCATAGAAACAAGCAAAGCAAGGCACAAGAAGTTTTTTACATTTTGATAGACCTTGTGGTCATCAAAAATAAAAAACTTCGCAGTAACAAAGTTATGCGAAGTTTATATGACTTTTTAAGAGATAACCTATAAGCCGAGTTCTGTCATTTAATGCGGTTATCTATCTAGACTAATTGTTACCAATTAGTTCAAGCGAATAAAAACAGGTAGGATGTTATAGCCCATTACCCTACCCCTATCTTGCTTCCGATGGGGTTTACACTGCTCAATGTGTCACCACAAAGACGGTGAGCTCTTACCTCGCCTTTTCATCCTTACAACTAAAAAATAGTTGCGGTAGTTTTCTGTTGCACTTTCCTTAAAGTCGCCTTCACTGGCCGTTAGCCAGCATCGTGCTATATGAAGCTCGGACTTTCCTCGTGAAATAATTCCCGCAACCGCACAGTTATCTCTTAAAATCAGTATATCATTTTGCTATTTTTTTGTCAATCGTTTTACCTTACCGCCTTTAACCCCTTTAAACGAGAATAAAACGCTAGACTCAAAGGTAGTTTTTTTAGTTTGTTCGTAATTGAATTTTTTAACGCTATCTTCAATTATTTCAGTTAACATTTTGGAAAATCCGCTTAAAGAATCGGTAAATAGGTAGTAGGCAAGCGAGCCTGGTACGGTATTAATTTCGTTTACGTAAACTTTGTCGGCTTTATATAAAAAATCTATTCTAATTAGACCTTTAAAGTCGCATTTTCTATATATTTTTTCAGTTATAGCCCGTATTTTGTTTGATATTTCCGGCTTTAAATTGATAGGCTCTTTTTTAGGATTTGAAAGTTTGCTGTTTAGGTATTTATCGCTAAAAGACAAAATATCGTTTTTTGTAATTGGCTCTTCTATTGCCGAAACTATTATTTGGTCGTTAACTCTATACGCAGCACAATTAAACTCTCTAAAATCTAAAAGTGCTTTTTCAACGATAACTTTATCGTCGTAGGTAAAGGCAAGAGATAACGCTTTATCTAACTCGTCTTGGTCTTTTGCAACTGAAATTCCTATGCTACTACCTAACGTAGACGGCTTTATAATAACGGGGTACGAAAATTTTTTTTCTATCATTTTAAAAGCCATTAATTTCTTTTGATAAAATTGGCTTCTAAACAATCTAACGAAAGGAAGTTTATCAACGTTTAGTCCGCTTAACACTATTTTAGTATAGTCTTTATTTATTGAGAAAACGCTACCGAACATTTCAGGGCTACAATTTGGAATATTGCAAAGTTTTACTAACCCTGAAATAGAGCCGTCTTCCCCGTTAATTCCGTGCAAGCAGTTTATAACTGCGTATATTTTTGCAATTTCTTTAAGTTTATTTTTGCTTATTTTATATAAAACGTTTTTCCCTGATAATAAACATACTTCACTTAAAAGATTGAAATCTTTGGTTTTGTACCAATTAACGTCTTTTAATATCTCCCCCGTATACCATTTCCCGTCTTTGGCTATGTAAATTGGAATTGCATTATACAATTCGTGATTAATAGAATTTATAGTTAAAACTCCGGTAATTATGGATATATCGTGCTCGCACGACTTTCCGCCTAAAAACACACAAATATTTTTCATAAAAAAACACCTCCAATAAAAATACTTTTATCTTTGGTGTTTTAAAATGTTTTTAATCTTACTTTTAACTAATTTTATTAGTTAAATTATTATAAATATTTATCTGGTAAATCGTTTTCAAACAAGATTGCATCGCCGTCTTTTAAAAGGGTTTTGAAAAGTTCTTTTCCTTCTTGTAAACTTTCAACCATATAAATATTTTTTGCGTTAAATCCCTCACTTAACAAGCCTTCTCTAATTTTTAACGCCCTTGCACGACCAACGAGTATTACCCCTTTACAAACCTTTGAAATTCTAACGCCGAAATCGTAGTTAATTAAACCTTCGCTTTTACCAAGTTCAACTATTCCAGGAGTTATAATATACTTGTCGCCCTCGTATAAATCTAGGGTTTCAAGTGCTGAAATAACCCCTTCTGGATTAGCGTTATAACTATCGTCAATAACGAAAACTCCATTGTCTAAATATATTGGTTGAAGCCTATGCTTTATCGGGTTGATAAGTGAAATACCCTCGGCAATTTCTTCAATCGTGAGCCCTAAATAATGAGCAACGGCACAGGCTAAACAAATATTTGAAACGTTGTGTTTTCCGAGTAATGACGTAGTCGTTTTTATACTTTGAGTGCCTATATTTAAGACAAACTCACTTCCGTTTTTGGTAATTTTTACGTTTGTTGCTTTAACTAAATTTTCTTCTACGGAATTAATTCCTGCAAGTGTTTTTTCTAAATGACAATTTTTAAACATTTCAAGCGAATAATTGTTATCCGCAGAAAAAACCGCTTTACCGCTTTGCATATTTTCAATAATTTCGTATTTAGTTTTTTTAACGTTTTCTATATCTTTAAAAGTTTCTAAATGTTGAGAAGTAATTCCCGTTATTACTGCAATATCGGGATTTATAATTTGAGTTAACTCTTTAATATCACCAACCCTTCTTGCTCCCATTTCAGCAATAAAAACCTGATGACTATCTTCTAAATTGTTAACCGTTTTAACTATTCCAAGCGGAGTGTTATAAGACATTGGCGAAGATAAAACCTTATATTTAACGCTCAAAATAGTTTTTAGAATTTCTTTAACGCTAGTTTTTGCAAAACTACCCGTTATTCCAATTTTTATAAGGTCCTTTCTATCGCTTAAAATTTTAGTGCATTTTTTTATTCCCTTGTTTATTCCTATCTTTTCAAAAGGAAGGTTTATATAATGGGCTAAAAGTAAAATAAAAGGAATAAAAATTGGATAAACTGAAAATATAGCGTATCTAAAATTTGATAAAAGGCTATTATTTATAATAATTGCTAATATGCACGCACAAGCAACCGTTAAAAAACTTAAAACTAACGTTAAAAGTGAAAAAGTTATATAAAGCCTTAAAATTCTTTTAGTAAAAACGAGTGGAACTTTATCTTTCTTTTTAGATTTTATAATTCTAAAAACTATAAAAAAGAATAAAAATGGCAAAAAGCCAACGTAGGAAACCCAAATTTGACTAATAAAACTAAACGCCATCGTTATAAGCATAAAGGCAAATATTGATAAAAAGGATATCATCGCAACGCTTTTAAAGGCTTTATTTTGCTTGGAAATCCAAAGAACGTATTCTCCGCCTCTATAACCACATTGTTGTAAAATTTGAAAAAATTTATATGAGAACAAAATAGTGATTAAAGTGTTCACAAGCGAGAATAAAATTAAAAATAAAATTCCGTTTATGCTAAATAAATCTTTATAAGTATTAAATTCAAGCATACTTCTCCTTTAACTTAGAAATTCTTTTACTAAAACGTTAAACTCAATAGGCTTATCAGAAAAACTAAAATGTCCGCTTTCTTTAATTACGTAAAGATTAGAATTTTTTATGTTTTTATTTAACTTTTTTGCCATATAAATAGGCGTTTCTTTATCGTTTTCGCCAAAGATTATTAACGTTTGATTTTTTATTAATTTTGATAATTCGTCTAAATGTTCGTTTACGATTTTTATATAACTTTGTTTTAAAAGATTATCTAAACTTTTAAATTCGCTACTACCAAATTTGTTTTTTAATTTTTGGGATAAAAAAGGCTTTAACACCTTGTACGAGTATACTTTTAAATAATAAGATAGTTTTCTTTTAGGTTTTAACCCCGCACAACCCGTCAAAACTAGTTTATCCACTCTATTTTTATCTATGTTTACAAGTTTTATAGCAATTCTTCCGCCAAACGAGTGCGCTACTATATGACATTTTTTAACGTTTAAACTATCAAGTACGCATAAAACGTCTATAACGTAATCGTTCAAAGAATAAGGATAAGGCAAATTTTTAGATTGTCCAAATCCCGTTATATCAATGGCTATCGTTCTATAAAACTTACTTAAATATTCCGTTTGATAATAAAAACTTTCTTTTGAAGATAAATATCCGTGTAAAAACACGATGGGAAAACCCTCTCCTTTATCTTCAATAATTAACCCGTTAATATTTTTTAGAATAATAAACTCCTTATAATATCTTACACATTATATAAGCATCTTCCTTACCTTCATAATATAGCGGTCTAGTAGAAATTAGTTCATAGCCCAATTTTTCGTATAACGATTGAGCGTTTTTATTTCCCTTACGAACTTCTAAAAAAACTTTCTTTACGCCTTTTTTTATCAGTTCGCTATGAGACAGATTTAAAAGTTTCGTCGCAATACCTTTATTCCTAAAATCTTTATCAACTGCAATTATATTAAGTTCGGCTTCGTCAAGGCAACTTATAAGGGCGATATATCCCACGATTTTATCTTCACTTTTTGCAACGTAGCCTAAAAAATTATCGTTTAAAAAGGTTGACGACAGCATTTCAAACGTCCAAGGACTTTCAAAACATTTTTCATTGAGTTTGCAGATATCTAAAACGTCTTTAAACTCCCACTTTGAATATTTCATCTATTTTCCTCTGCTTGACTTTTTCTTATATATAGAGCAGTTAAACTTTCTCTATCGTAGGTTGCAAGTTCTAAATTGTTTTTAACTGCGCTGATAAAACCGAGTTTTAAATCGCAATTTTTCTCGTATCTTTCGTTATCGTTTGAAATTAAAAGATTATCGTAATCTTTCTTAACTGCTTCAAGCATAGAAAAAGATAAAAATTCAGGCTCTTTAATAACCTTTGTGCCGTCGTAACCACACACGTAATAGTTATCGTGCTTAGCGTCAATTACCGTGAGATTTTTGCCCTCACAAATATTGTATGCTAAAACGTCAAAAGAAGTTATAGATAAAACCTTTTTATTATATGCAAATGCAAAGGCTTTAACCATACTTATACCTATTCGTATTCCCGTGAACGAACCAGGTCCTACCACGCAAGCAAAAATATCTATATCTTTAATATCTAAATTTGCTTCAATTAGCAAATTCTCAACTTCAACCATCGCTACGACAGAGTGTTGTAAATTGCAATTTTCAAGGTGTTTTATATACGTTTTTTCGCCGTCTAAAATTAAAACTGATAAATGACTACCGCTCGTATCTATTGCCAAGCACTTCATAAGATAATTTTCCTTTTATTTTCACCAAGTTTTATTATTTCAACTTTTTTTGCATTTTTAGGTAAAACGCTTTCTATATTTTCAGGCCACTCAATAACACAAATTCCGTCTAAATAAAAATAATCAGTTAAGCCTAAACTTTCAGCGTCTTCCCCACTAGTTAATCTATAACAATCGTAATGATATAAAATTCCGTTATAGTCGTTCATATAAGCATACGTTGGACTAGTTATTTCTTCTTTTATTTTTAAACCTTTGGCTATACCTTTTGTAAAAGCGGTTTTGCCCGCTCCTATTTCGCCTAAAAGTAAAACAACGCTTCCCTTTGTTAACGTGGAAGCGTAATTTTGTGCTATTTCAATCGTCTCTTCAAAACTACTACTTATATATTCCATAGAATATATTATACACCTATTTAATAAAAAAGTGAAGAAGTTTTTTGAGTCTTTTATATAAAAGTATTGTAATTACTCCGTTTAATACGCATTTTAAGGCGTTAAATATAATAATTAAGTGCCAAGACGCTAAATTTAAGTAATTAGAAAAGGTAAAAGTAAACATTAGTCCTGCATTTTCCTTAAAATACAACGGATACATTATAAACCTATTACAAAGTAATGCAACCGCTATTTCTAATACCGAACACAAAAGTAAAGTGATTATAACCGTTTTAAATCCCTTTTTAAAATGATATACTAACGCTGGCAAAACTATAAAGCAATTAGCCATAATAAAATTCGCAATTTCTCCAATTCCGCCCGATGAAGTTTTAAGTAAACTTAATAAAATTACTACTATTACGGATAATTCTGCGTAAACGAAGCCTAACATATATCCGCCTAAAAGCAAGATACAAAAAGAAAGGTCAAGTTTTAAACCGATTTGTGGAAATATTGGAATTTCAAAAAAGGTTATAACGTAAGCAAGTGCTGAAATCATAGCACACAAACAAAGTTTTCTAGTTGTAAAAAGTTTATTATTCATACTCCTAAAATAAAAAAAACGGGAAAAATTCCCGAAACGAAAAAGCCTATACTTTTTTCTTTTATCATCCGGACTATACCGTCGGTAGCGGAATTTCACCGCTTCGGGGCTAAAAGCCTTAGCAGACTATACTGCCGGTAGAGAATTGCACTCCGCCTCAAAGAACCAATAAGATATTAATCTATATAGGAATTTTACTCTTTTTATTTTATTCTGTCAACCATTTAAGTTTAATTGGTTAAATTAATTTTTTCTTTTAATTCTTCTGCTATTTTAGGCGAAAATGGTGAAGATACGAAAGTTATACCTTGCTTAACTAGTGAAACTACGTCTGATAAGTTCGTAACGTTTCCACCCACTTCCAAAGTAGCGTTTCCGTAGACTTTTGACAAAAAACTATTTGCCGTATCTAAATTCACTTGATAATTTTCGTCTTGTGGCATAATAAAAATTGAAAACACGCCGTCTATTAAAGAAATTTCTTTTAAACACCTTTCAACTTCAATTAGCGTTAAGTTTTGCGGATTTATAAGTGGATAAAATTTATTCTTTTTAGATATTTTTAACGCCTTTTTTATTTCCTTTGATATTTTAGCATATTCACCGCTTTTTATTTGACTTACGCTTATAGTATAAGCAACTTCGTCTACTCCGCTCTTTAAAGCCTTTTTAAGCGACGCTATTTTACTAGCAAAATAATCTTCGCCAAAGGGATAACTAATAATTGCTCTAACTTTTACGTTTTTACCTTTTACCACTCCTTTTGCCCTTTCAATAAAAGTTGGATAAATAGTTAAACTTTTAAAATTATACCTTTCACAAAGTAAACATTTTTGTTTAAATTCTTCACCGTTCATATTTAAGTCTATAAGAGAATAATCCATTTTAGAAAAAAGTTTATTCGCTTTAAAATAACCAAATTCTTTACTTAATTCTTGCTCGCTTTCTTTAAAAATACTTGATATTTCTTTTAACTCTAACGAAAGCGGTTGATTTACAAAATATTCCTTTACCCCGTTAAATTCGCTTTCGGTTAAATCTTCTTTTTCTATTTTTTCGCTATTATTTAAGTTTAAATCTTCCATATAAAGTCCCCCTTTACGATTTTTTACTTAACGATGGTTTTTTATACCCTTTTTATTTAAATAGCGACAAAATCTTTTGCTTTTTTTATTTAACCATACCTTAAAATTGATTTATGATTGGTCTAATTTATATTTTATTAATGTATTTATTCATCTTTTCTATTTGTTTTTTCGTTAAACTATTTTTAAACTATAAAAAAGCAATAAAAAATAGTGGGCAAATATCGCCCACTACAAAAATTTATTACGTAGAAAATAATAAAAAAATTAATAAGTCCCCTTATAATAAAAAACCGAATATCGCAATAAAAGGCTCTATTATTGAAAAAGAAGACGTTTAAAACTAATTAATTACTATTTCAATTTAGTCTTGATTTTCAATTTTTTCGCCTTCGCCCCAAAGCCTTTCAAGGTGATAAAAAAGTCGCATTTCATCGTTAAACACGTGTAAAATTACGTCGCCAAAATCAACGATTGCCCACCTTCCGTCAGAAACGCCTTCTTTTCTTTTGATTTCGTAGCCCGCTTTTTCGGCTTTTTCTTCACAAAACTCGGTTAAAGATTTTACTTGCGTAGTGCTTCTTGCGCTTGCAACTACGAAATAGTCTGCAACCGACGTTTTTTCTTGAACGTTAATTTTAACTATATCAAAAGCCTTTCTACTTTTTAAAGCATCGCATAATACGTTTGCTAATTTTTCTGATTCCATAATTAATTCTCCTTATTGTAATAATTAAACGCTTTTTGTGTTAGCGGATAAATCTCTATATCAGACCTTTTTAAAAAGTCTAAAATCTCGTTTAAACAGGTTATAAAGCCACTTTCAAAATCTTTTTCAACGGCTTCACGAAGTTCTTCAACGCCTAAAAACTTGCGTGATGGCTCAATTATATCGGCTACGTAAATTATCTTTTCAAGTGCCGACATGTTCTCCCTACCCGTAGTGTGATATCTAACTGCGTTTATTATATCTTCATCGTTTATACCTAAAACGCTTTTTATAATATGTGCGCCTAAATATTGATGCTCTATATCCTTCGTGCAATTTTTAGGCAGAGTAAAATCTTCGTAATCTTTATAATTTTCATATTTGGCAACGTCGTGAAGTAGTGCCGATAACTCCGTTTTATTAAGGTCTACCCCCAACTTTTTAGCCAATTTTTTAGATAGCGTTATCACTCCTAATATATGGATTTTCCTTTTTAGTGGCAACTTATTTTTTACGTATTCGTAATACTTATTCCCAACGTATAACTCGTTTGATTTTATATAATCTAAAACTTTTTCAGGAATAAATAAAGAAACGTCTAACCCTAAATACAAACTCGTTCTTATTTTAGTGCTTGATAAATCTTCGCCAACGTAATTTAATTTTATAACCGCCGAATTATATAAATCTTTTACCTTTTTAATTAAAAGTGAACTGTCTAAATTATCCCCTTTTCTCTCGCATAAAACCAAGGTGCAATCCTTTGAAATTTCTTGCGGGTTTTTCCAAGTTGGAAAATTTTCAAGCATATCGCTACCCACTAAAAAGTATATTTCACAATCTTGGTGCAATTTCTTAAAATGCTTAATCGTTAAATAAGAATAACTAACTCCGCCACTTTCAAGTTCGTAATCTGAAACGATTACTTTACTAGCGTTTTCAAAAGCAAGTTTAAGCATATTAAACCTATCAACGCCGTTTACGATGCTTTCGCCTTTTTTATGCGGAGCAACGTTAGTTGGAATTATATACAAAAGGTCAAGATTTAATTCGTTTATAAAACTTTTTGCAATTTTTATATGCTCGTTGTGTACGGGATTAAACGAACCGCCAAAAATACCTATTTTTTTCATATTTTAATTTTATCACACATTATTTTATTTTTCAAGTTTATACCTTTAATTTTTAGTCAATACTTTTTATATGAAAGTATTTAAACAACTAAAATTAAATTATTTAAACGACCTTCTATTTCTTTTTATTGCTTGCTTTTTCTTTTTTTACGGAATTTTTATCTATTACAATAGAGATTTATTCTTAACTCTTTTATTATCAATTATATTAACGATTTTAGTATGCGTTATTTACCTTGCTTTAAACGTTAAAGAAAAACAAATGAGCAAAAAACAAGTTAAAGCGGAAATTGAAAAATTTTCAACGTATATTTCCTTTGAAGATAAAAACGTAGTTATTGAACTTATTAAAAAATACTACCTTTTAAAATACGATAAGGTTGATTACGACGGAGAAAAAATAACTTTATCTGGTATTAAAAGTATTATCTACCCACTCTTAACTATTGAACAAACTAATGCAAAGCAAGTTTTAGATTGCTATAAAAAAACTCCAAGCGATTATAAAACCGTTATTCTTTCTGCGAATTATACCGATAAAGCCGTTGCCTTTTCTAAATACGCAAATAAACAAATAACGCTATTTAACGCTGAAAATATTTATAATTCTTTAAAAAGTGCAGATATGCTCCCTAATTATGAAAGCGTTTTATTTGCTCCGAAGAAAAAATTTAGCGAACTTATAAAAGGCGTTTTTAAAAAAGAAAAGGCTAATAAATTTTTGTTTTTTGGAATAACTTTATCTTTTAGTGCAATTTATTCATTTTTTTCTGCATATTATTTATTTTTTGGTAGTTCGTTAATAATAATCGGGCTGTATCTAAAAATTTTAGCACCTGAATCTATTGATAGTTTAAACGAAATAAAAAACATTTAAAAAACTTGTGAAATTTCACAAGTTTTTTTATTATAAATTACTATAAACTTCTTTTGCCGTTTCAATAAAGGCGGACATTACTTTTGAACAGTATCTATTTTTCTTATAGCCTATTGCCATCATACGATGTGCCGACCTACCGCTAATTTTATAATATACGCAACCGCTTTGCATTGAACTTTTTATCAGCATATCGTTAACTATCGCAACGCCTAAACCAAAACACGCCATATTATAAGACGTTATAAGTTGGTCAAGATTAATAACTACGTTTTGTGGCTCAATTCCCGCTTCTGCAAAAAGCATATTAGCCCTACGCCTAGTGTCGTTTCCCTTTTTAAGCATTATAAACGGAGCGTGTTCAAAATGCTTTAAATCAATCTTTTGCCCGTTAGTTTTTAGATGCTTGTTTTGAATTATATCTTCACGAGTAAAAGCGTGGCTTCTTAATTTTTTATTTTCTTTAAACCCTTCCGGTACGGCTAAAAGTAAAGTTTCTTCAAAAAGTGCTTTGGCTTCGTATAAATTTTTATCAAAGTCGTGAGCAATTAAAAGGTCTATGCTATCGTTAGTTAAAAGTTGACGTAAATCCGGCGAATTAGATTCAGTTAATTCAACGTTAATACCAGGATATTTTCTTTTAAATTCACTTATGATTTTAGGTATTATAAAAGACGAAACGAAATTTTCACCACTTATTTTTATAGTACCCGTTTTAAGTTCACTCATATCAGAAAACTTATTTTTCATTTCGCTTTCAATATTTTTTATTCTCTCAATAGTTTCTATATAAACTTTTCCTTCTTCCGTTAACATAATAGGCGACGTGGTTCTATCAAAAATAGTTATTCCTAGTTGTTTTTCCACTTTTTTTACAGATGCGGAAAGTGCCGGTTGAGTTATAAATAAATTCTTTGCCGCCAACGAAAAACTACGTTCTTTATAAACTTCGTAAATATAATCTTTATCGTTCATTTTATTTTTTTCCTTATTTATATATAGTTATAAAAATAATTTATATCTCTTATATAATTATTTATAATTGATTATATCATAGTTTTGTGCTATAATCAATACAAAGATACAAAATTCATTAAAAAAGGAGTAATTTATGTTAGAAATTTCTGATAAAACTAATTTGCTTGAACAAAAATCGTATAAATATTCCCTTCAAGACGTGGAAAAACCAAATTTATATAGAGAAATTTACAATTATAGTGAAATTCCAAAAGTTCCGTTCAACCATAGAAGATGTCCTATGAATATGCCAAAAGATATTTGGATTACGGATACGACTATGCGTGATGGTCAACAATCATTTAAGCCTTATTCGGTACAACAAATAGTAGACTTATACTCTTTAATGTCTAAACTTGGCGGTCCAAAAGGACTAATTAGGCAAACCGAATTCTTCATTTATAGTAAAAAGGACAGAGAAGCCCTTGATAAATGTAGAGCGCTCGGCTTAAAATTCCCTGAAATTACAACTTGGATAAGAGCAACGAAGGAAGACTTTAAACTTGTTAAAGATATGCAAATTAAAGAAACGGGTATTTTAGTTAGTTGCTCAGACTATCACATTTTCAAAAAATTGAAAATGACTAGAAAACAAGCACTTGAACACTATCTTTCAATCGTTAATTCTGCCTTTGAACAAGGAATCGTTCCAAGATGCCACTTTGAAGATATTACGAGAGCGGATTTCTACGGTTTTGTAGTTCCGTTTATTAACGAACTTCACAACCTTTCAGTACAAGCGGGTATCCCCGTTAAAATTAGAGCTTGCGATACTATGGGCTACGGCGTTCCATATCCAGAAGTTGCACTTCCAAGAAGCGTACCTGGAATTATTTACGGAATTCAACACTATTCAGATATTGCAAGCGAAAATATTGAGTGGCATGGTCATAACGACTTTTATAAAGCCGTTGCTAACGCTACTACCGCTTGGCTTTACGGTGCAAGTGCCGTTAACTGCTCACTTTTAGGTATTGGCGAAAGAACGGGAAATATTCCACTTGAAGCAATGGTTATTGAATACGCTTCGTTAAAAGGAACGTTAGACGGTATGGACACTACCGTAATTACTGAAATAAGAGATTACTTTGAAAAAGAAATCGGATACGAAGTTCCACCTATGACGCCTTTTATCGGAGATAACTTTAATCAAACGAAAGCGGGCGTTCACGCAGACGGACTTTTAAAAGACGTTGAAATTTACAACATCTTTGATACTGAAAAAATTCTTAACCGCCCTGCTACCGTTGCAATAACTAAAACTTCGGGCTTGGCTGGAATTGCTTATTGGATTAACACTAACTACAATTTAGTTGGAACTGATAAAGAAATTGATAAAAAAAGCGAATTAGTAGTTAAAATTAAATCTTGGATTGACGAAGAATACGAAAATGGTAGACAAACTTCTATATCAGATATGGAACTTACCGAACTCGTAGAAAAATATACTGATTTAAGGAAGGATTAATTATGGGATTAACTATTGCTCAAAAAATTATCAAATCACATCTCGTTAGTGGCAATATGCTCCCTGGCGAAGAAATCTCAATTAAAATTGACCAAACGCTAACCCAAGACGCAACGGGTACTATGGCGTATCTTGAATTTGAGACCATGGGTATTGAAAGAGTTAAAACTGAACTTTCAGTTGCTTATATTGACCACAATACTTTACAATGCGGTTTTGAAAATGCAGACGACCATACTTATATTCAAACTGTTGCCGCTAAACACGGAATAAGATTTTCTAAACCAGGAAACGGAATTTGCCACCAAGTTCATCTTGAAAGATTTTCCAAACCTGGAAAAACTTTAATAGGTTCAGATAGTCATACCCCAACGGGTGGTGGTATAGGTATGCTTGCCTTTGGCGCTGGCGGACTTGACGTTGCAGTTGCTATGGGTGGCGGTGCTTACTTTATTACAATGCCTAAAATGTACAAAGTAAACTTAACTGGAAAACTCAATCCTTTCGTTTCTGCAAAAGATATTTCGTTAGAAATTTTAAGGATACTCTCCGTTAAAGGTGGCGTTGGCGCTATTATTGAGTGGGGTGGCGAAGGGATTAAAACCCTTTCCGTTCCTGAAAGGGCTACCATTACGAATATGGGAACTGAACTCGGCGCTACTACTTCTATCTTCCCTTCTGACGAAATTACTTTGGAATTCCTTAAAAAACAAGGAAGAGAAGCGGATTTTACTCCGCTTTGTAGCGATGAAGACGCTGTTTACGATAAAATTATTGATATTGATTTATCTACGCTTGAACCACTTCTTGCTTGCCCACACTCTCCTGATAACATTAAAAAGGTAAAGGACTTAAAAGGCACGAAAGTTAACCAAGTTTGCATTGGTTCTTGTACGAACTCTTCACTTTTTGACTTACTTAAAGTTGCGGCCTTATTAAAGGGCAAAAAGATAAATCCTTCCGTCAGTTTATCCGTTTCACCAGGCTCTAAACAAGTTTTATCAATGCTTTCTTCGTGCGGGGCTTTAAACGATATTTTACAAGCGGGCGCTAGACTTTTAGAATGTGCGTGCGGTCCTTGTATCGGTATGGGCTTTTCACCTAACTCTAACGGCGTTAGTTTAAGAACTTTCAATAGAAATTTCTTGGGTAGAAGCGGAACTAAAAATGCAGACGTTTACTTGGTTTCTCCCGAAGTTGCAGTTGCAAGTGCTTTATACGGTGAAATTACAGACCCAAGAGTTTTAGGCGAAATGCCAAATATTACTATGCCTGATAATTTTGATATTGATGATAGTGCCGTTATTATGCCACTTTCTATTTCAGAAGCCAAAAACGCAGAAGTTTTAAGAGGACCAAATATCAAACCTTTCCCTTCTACTTCTCCTATGCTTGAAAACGTTGAAGGAACGGTTGCTTTAAAAACAGGCGATAATATAACTACCGACCATATTATGCCTGCGGGTGCTAAAATTTTACCATATCGTTCAAATATTCCGTTCTTATCTAAATTTTGCTTTGAAGTAGTTGATGAGAAGTTTAGCGAGCGTGCAAAAGAATTGAAACAAAGTTTTATCTTGGGCGGTTCAAACTACGGTCAAGGCTCGTCAAGAGAACACGCAGCGCTTGTTCCACTTTATTTAGGCGTAAAAGGCGTTATTGCTAAAAGTTTTGCAAGAATTCACTCTGCAAACCTTATAAATGCGGGGATTATGCCTATCGTCTTTGATAACGAAAATGATTACGATAAAATATCCGAAGGCGATAAATTATTGCTCGTTGACGTGTTCAACGGATTTAAAAAAGGCAAAGTGCTTTTGAAAAACCTTACTAAAAACGAAGAATATTTAGTAAGATGTGAATACACTACTCGTCAACAAGAAATTTTAAAAGCAGGCGGACTTCTTGCATATACTAAATTACAAAATAATTAATGGTGAGATTATGGAAAAAATTAAAATGACTACTCCCCTCGTTGAGATGGACGGGGACGAAATGACAAGAATTATTTGGAAAGATATTAAAGACGAACTCATTTTACCTTTCGTTGACCTTAAAAGCGAATACTACGATTTGGGTCTTAAAAAAAGAGACGAGACTAACGATAAAATTACTATGGATTCCGCTTTGGCAACTAAAAAGTACGGCGTTGCGGTTAAATGTGCAACGATAACTCCTAACAAACAAAGGGTTGAAGAATATTCTTTAAAAGAAATGTGGAAAAGCCCTAACGGAACTATAAGAGCGGTTTTAGACGGAACGGTTTTTAGAGCGCCTATTATTATTCCAGCAATTAAACCTGCTGTTAAAACTTGGGAAGCGCCTATAACTATTGCAAGGCACGCTTACGGCGATATTTATAAAGCAACTGAAATAAGAGTTGAAAAAGAAGGTAAAGCCGAACTCGTGTTTACTGATAAAGACGGCGTTCAAACAAAAGAAACTATCTACGATTTTGAGTGCGGTGGAGTTTTAATGGGACAATACAATAAAGATAGTTCTATTTTATCTTTTGCTAAATCTTGTTTTAATTACGCACTTTCAACAAAACAAGATTTATGGTTCTCAACGAAAGACACAATCTCTAAAAAATACGACCAAACTTTTAAACTCGTATTTGAAGATTTATACGAAAAAGAATATAAAGAAGCCTTTGAAAAAGCGGGTATTACCTATTTCTACACACTTATTGACGATGCAGTTGCAAGAGTTATAAGAAGTAAAGGCGGTTTTATTTGGGCTCTTAAAAACTACGACGGAGACGTTATGAGCGATATGGTTTCAACGGCGTTTGGCTCACTTGCTATGATGACTTCCGTTTTAGTTTCACCTGACGGAAACTTTGAATACGAAGCGGCTCACGGAACTGTAACAAGGCACTATTATAAATATTTAAAGGGTGAACAAACTTCTACTAACCCTATGGCTACCATTTTTGCTTGGTCTGGGGCTTTAAGAAAAAGGGGTGAACTTGATAATTTGCCTAAACTTATTGATTTTGCTAATAAACTTGAAGAATCTTGTTTTGATACTTTAAATAGCGGTATCGTAACAAAAGATTTAGTAGGTTTAATGGATAAATCAATGGTTGAACCAAAAGCAGTTTTCACAAAAGAATTCATTTTAGAAATTAAGAAGCGTTTACAAGA
>JAZRLL010000053.1:0-3768 GCA_045646745.1 Christensenellaceae bacterium | reverse complement strand
CTCTAATTTTTTCATCAAACCTATTTAATTTATCAATAAAAACTAAAAGGCTTTTAATTATTTTAAGTTTGATAATATTTATTTTAGTTTTTTGCACAATAAATAGTATATATAATCTTGATTTTTTTTATAGTAAATGTTAAAATAATTACTAGGAGATATTATTTTGAAATTTCAAGACCTTAAAAAAAGTTTATCAAACGGAATAAAAAACATATATTTAATAGAAGGGGAAGATGCTTTTTTAAGGGATAATTCTCTCCGCTTATTAAAAGACGGGTTTTTGTCCCAAGAAGACCTTAATTTAAATAATTTTTACGGGCATGAACTAAAAGAAAGCACGGAAGATTTTTTCACTGCTATTTATAGTTATCCGTTTATGAGCGATAAGCGTTTTGTAGTAGTTCACGAATATTATCCTACTTTAACGGAACTTAAAAATGCAAAGTTTAAAAAATTCTTTTCAGAACCAAACGAAACTACAATCGTAATTTTTATAAATGCAAATAGTTCAGAACAACTTAAAAAGCAAGCAAACGTAGAAGTAGTTGATTGCAGTGGGTTAGACGATGAAATTATCGCTAAATGGATTCGCCAAGAAGCCCTTAAAGAAAAGGTTATAATTTCCAAGGAAGGTATAGAAACCTTAATTGAGTTTACTAGTGGGGATATGACTAAAATAAGTATAGAACTAAAAAAACTTATTGCCTACGTTGGATTTATGGGTCAGATTTCTTGTGAAAACGTTAAAGAAGTTTGCATTAAAGATACGGAATATCAAATTTACGAGTTCACTGAATTCGTGGCTAATAAACGATATGACGAAGCGTATAAAGTTTTAAACGAAATGCTTGAAAAAAGTCAAGATAAGCAAAGATTGTTTATATCAATTTTCTATCATTTTAGAACGCTTTTATACGCGAGTATTTCTTCCCAAACGGACGAAAGATTGGCAAGTTCGTTAAACCTTAAACCCTTCGTTATAAAAAAGGCAAAAAGTCAAGCAAAAGGCTTTGGGGCAAAAAGGTTAAAACAAATTTGTGATAAATTAGGCGGATACGACAGTGCTTTTAAAAGCGGGGAATTAAGCGTGGATAACGTTTTATGGAACTCGGTTTTTAACGCAATTACTTAAAATAGGAGATAATTATGGATAAATTTTTTGAATTTATAAACGATAAAATTTTCCCTATATTTGCAAATATTTCAACTGTGCAAATAGTTGAGTTAATTGCTTTGCTCGTAGGATTTTTATTGTTTTTTAGATTGCTTGAAAAGAACAACGCAACTAAAATTTCCGTATTTTTTATTGGATATTTGTTAGTCGTTAGCATAGTTTCAATTTTAATGGAAGTAAATTTAATAATTTATTTACTTTTCGTTATTGCCTTTATGTCTTGCGTTATAGTTATGTTTGCAACCGAAATTAAAAGAAGCGTTTGGGATTCTAAACACTCAAAACCAAACACTTTTGATATGGCAAACGTAGTTAAATCTAACATTAAATCCGTTAACAACACGATAAATGAAATTGTAAAAGCCTTACAAAATATGTCTAAAAACGACATTGGTGCGATAATAGTTTTATCAAACACTAAAATACCTAACAGTATTTTAGATAGTGGCGTTAAATTAGATTGTGAGATTTCAAGTGCGCTTATTGAAAGCGTGTTTTTTCCAAAAACTCCACTTCACGATGGTGCTATAATTATTCAAAACGACAAAATTCAGGCGGCTGGTTGTTTTCTTCCGTTATCACAAGAAACTGATTTACCAAAAGAACTTGGAACAAGGCATAGAGCAGGTATTGGCGTTACTGAAATTTTGAACGTTACTTCAATTATCGTTTCCGAAGAAACGGGTATTATCTCTTATGCTCACGGCGGAAAAATTACGAGGTACGCCGATTCTGAAACGCTCAAAAAGATTTTAAAAGAGTACTATTGGAAGGATTTATTAGATAATCAAAACGTTAAAGATAAAAAGAAAAGTAGGGGGGATATTTTATGAACGATTTAAAACAAAAAAAATCAAGAAATAAAGTTTCTGGATTTTTCCTTGCTCTCTTATTTTCTGTTATTGCAACGGTAATCGTGTTTATAGCATTTAATCTTAAATAAAAATACTAAATTATTATTTCCTACGCATCAAATTGGTGCGTAGGATTTTTTTGGTAAAATTTTAATTTTGTAATAATCGTAGGGGTTTTTAAATAAAATAAAATATAAAATTTAAAAAAATTAATAATTTGACAAAATGAGTCAAATTTTTTAAGTTTAAAAATCTTATAATAGGTCAAGTGATAATTACTTGACAATGGAGTAATTATGATTTTATCAATGAAAAAAATAACGGCACTTTCACTTTCCTTTATTGCAATAACCTGTGTTTTGTGTACCTACGTTTTGTGTATTACGGGTGCAAGCACGGTGTTTTTTAACGGAACGACTAGGAAACTTCCTATTTATTCAGTAGAAAGAACTGACAATAAAATTGCAATATCCTTTGATTGTGCTTACGGCGATGAGTATACTTTAAAAATTTTAGACGTTTTAGACGAGTATAACGTAAAATGCACATTTTTCGTAGTAGAATTTTGGGCGGAAAAATATCAAGATAAATTGCTTGAAATCTCTAAAAGGGGACACGACATTGGAACACACTCTAAAACTCACCCTTATATGAGCAAATTAAGCGAAGAAAAGATTAATAACGAACTTATATCGTCGTCAAAAAAAATTACCGAGATAACGGGCAAACAAGTTGAACTTTTTAGACCGCCTTACGGCGATTATAACGATAAAGTTATAAATTGCGCAACTAAACTTGGTCTATATACTATTCAATGGGACGTTGATAGTTTAGATTGGAAAAACTTATCACACAGCGAAATAACTAATAGAATAGTAAAAAAGACTAAAAGCGGTTCTATTATCCTTTGTCATAACAACGGACTACATACACTTGAAGCCCTTTCATACGTCCTATCTAATTTGCAAGAAAAGGGGTATGAATTCGTGCCGATATCTAAACTTATTTATAAAGAAAATTATACGATAAACTCATTTGGTACTCAAATTCCAAATGCTAAATAACAATGGAGGCTATATGATAAACTCTGAAAAACAAAATAACAAGGTGTACTTAAAAGGAGAAATCTTAACCGAAGCAAAGTTTTCCCACGAAATGTATGGTGAAGGTTTTTACGAAATGGAAGTGTTGGTTAAAAGACTTTCTGGACAAAACGATATTTTGCCTATAACTATTTCTGAAAGGCTAATTGAGAGTCAAAACTTAAAAGTTGGCTCTACAATTTCAGCGATAGGACAATTTAGAAGTTATAATAAACAAATAGATAATAAATCTAAACTTATGCTAACTGTTTTCGTAAGAGAATTAGTTCCTGAAAATATTAGCAACAATTCAAACAATATCGTACTTAGCGGTTTTATTTGCAAACCACCAACTTATAGAACTACGCCTTTTAATAGGGAAATTGCCGATATGCTTATTGCGGTAAATCGTGCTTATAATAAAAGCGATTATATTCCTTGTATTGCGTGGGGAAGAAACGCAAGATTCGTTAGAAATTTAGAAGTTGGCGAAAAGGTCGTTTTGCAAGGTAGAATACAATCAAGAGAATATCAAAAAAAGTTAAGTGAAACGGATATCAAAACTATGACGGCCTATGAAGTTTCAATATGCAAGTTGGCAGCCTACGATAACGTTGATAAGTTTGATATGGAAAGTGAATTTAATTTTTTCAAA
>JAZRLL010000052.1:0-18866 GCA_045646745.1 Christensenellaceae bacterium | reverse complement strand
AAGCAGTTATATAACCATTGCGGTGACGATAGCGTTGAGGACCCACCTGTTCCCATTCCGAACACAGAAGTTAAGCTCGATTGCGCTGAAAGTACTTGGTTGGACACGACCTGGGAGGATAGGGAGTTGCCGCATTTCATTTTTTAGAAGTATACGCGTTGTATACTTCTATTTTTTAATCTTTTTTTACCAATTTTTCATTTTATTTTCATATTTTTTATTAATTGTTGTCTTAATTAATTGACAGTCTAATTTTAGTGTGATAAAATGTTAGAGTTCTAACAATATTAATCGGAGAAAAACATGAAAAAAGGTTATATTTGCACGGAAATTAGAATATTATCTAATCTAATTAGAAGAAAAACTTTTGATACCGATTGTTTTAACGAGATTGGCGTTATTCTAGGTTCTCAGGGGTATATTATTAAGTTTTTAAGTGAAAATTTAAATAGTGATATATTTCAAAAGGATATAGAAAAAAAGTTTAAACTTCGTAGGTCAACGGTAACTTCCGCACTCAATAGAATGGAAAAAGCGGAATTTATTAAAAGGGAGAGCGTGGATTTTGATAGTAGACTTAAAAAAATAACTTTAACTGAAAAAGGACTTTCCGTTCACAGATACATTGAAGGAAGAATTAACGAAATAGAAAAAGATTTAGAGAAATCTTTAAATAAAGAAGAAATTGAACAATTTTTCTCAATAATAAAAAAATTACAAGCAGTGGTGGAATGAAAAATGATTAAAAAATTGGCAAGAAGTATTAGAGAATATAAAAAATATGCAATTTTAACACCGATGTTAATGGTTATAGAAGTTGCTATGGAAATATTTATACCTTTGGTTATAGCCTGGTTTGGTATTTGTTTACAAAATAAAGACGGAAAGGGCATGGCGTTTTGGGGCGTAGTTATGGTGCTTGCCGCAATTATTTCTTTAATTGCGGGTATGTTTGGTGGAAAGTTTTCCGCAAAAGCAGCAACGGGCTTTGCAAAAAATTTAAGAAGAGATATGTATACTAATATTCAAAAATTCTCTTTTTCAAATATAGATAAATTTTCGTCTTCATCACTTATGACGAGATTAACTACCGACATAACTAACGTTCAAATGGCGTTTATGATGATAATAAGGGTTGCAGTTAGAAGTCCGTTAATGTTTATTTTCTCGGTAATAATGTCTTTTGCAATAAATTCAATAATGCCGGCGATTTTTGCAATAACGATACCTGTTTTAGGTTTTGGAATTTTCTTTATTATAAGAAAAGTTATGCCAATCTTTAAAAAAGTATTCAAAAAATACGATAGACTAAATGCTTCAATTCAAGAAAACGTTAGGGGCATGCGTGTTGTAAAGGCCTACGTTAGAGAAGATTACGAAACTGAAAAAATGGAGAAAGTTTCTAACGAATTAAGAAAGGATTTCACAAAAGCGGAAAGAATTTTGAATTTAAACGACCCGCTTATGATATTCGTTTTAAATATTTCACTTATAATGATTGCCTTTTTCGGTTCGTATATAATACTTGGCGGTAGTTCAACGATGACCGTGTTTAGTTTAACGAGTTTACTTACGTATTCATTACAAATTTTAATGTCTTTACAAATGTTTTCAATGATTTTCGTTATGCTAACGATGTCAATAGAATCTGCAAAAAGAATTTGTGAAGTAATAGACGAAGAAAGTTCGCTAACTAACCCCGAAAATCCAATTTACGAAGTTAAAAACGGGGATATAGAGTTTAAAAACGTATCTTTCAGTTATAGTGAAAACTCGCAAAAACCTGCATTGATTGACGTAAATTTAAAGATTAATTCTGGTGAAACCATTGGAATTTTAGGAGGTACGGGTTCTTCAAAAACCACTTTGATTAATTTAATTTCAAGGCTTTACGACGTTTCTTCGGGTGAACTTTTAGTTGGCGGAATTAACGTTAAAAAGTACGATATGGAGGTTTTAAGAAACAATATTGCAGTAGTTTTACAAAAGAACGTTTTATTTTCTGGAACTATAAAAGAAAATATGCGTTGGGGTGATAAAAATGCAACTGACGAAGAAATTATAAACGCTTGTAAAATAGCCCAAGCAGATGAATTTATAACAAAATTTAACGACGGATACGATACCTATATTGAACAAGGTGGAGCAAACGTTTCAGGTGGTCAAAGGCAAAGATTATGTATTGCAAGAGCATTACTTAAAAAGCCGAAAGTTATAATTTTAGACGATTCTACGTCGGCAGTTGATATGAAGACTGACGCACTTTTAAGAAAGTCGTTTAAAGAACAACTTCCAAACACTACTAAAATAATAGTTGCGCAAAGGGTTGCTTCCGTTATGGATTCGGATAAAATAGTTTTAATGGACGGTGGTAAAATCGTTAGCGTTGGAACACACGAAGAATTGCTTAAAAATAGCGAAATTTACAAAGAAATTTATCAAACTCAAAATAGAACTGACGTAGGGGGAAATAATTAATGGCTAAAATGTCGTTTGGGGGGAAAGGATTTAAAGGCGGACATCAAAAGGCTAAAAAAGGCACTTTCAAAAGGCTTATTAAATTGCTTTTTACCGAATATAAAGTAATGCTAATACCAATAGTCGTTTGTCTAGTTATTTCAGCAATAGCAGGTAGTTTAGGCGGGTTGTTTTTAAACTCAATTTACTCGGCGCTACAAAATGCGGTTGACGGAATTTGGTCGGTTCAAGTTGCTTGGAATCAAGTTATAAAGACTCTTTTGACTTTGGGTTTCATATATTTAATAGGAATATTGTGCTCAATAGTTTATACGCAAATAGGCGCTGTTTTAACTCAAAAATTTCTTTGTGATTTAAGAGTTAAAATGTTCTCTAAAATGCAAAAATTACCAATTAGATATTTTGATACCAATGCAAACGGCGATATAATGAGTTTATACACTAACGATACCGATGCGTTAAGGCAATTAATTTCGCAAAGCATACCGCAATTAATTTCAACGATTATTACGGTAATTTCACTATCTTTCGTTATGATGTATTTGAGTTTAACCTTATTCGTTTGCGTGGTTATAGGCTTAATTGCTATAACGTTCGTAACTAAATCAATCGGTGGAAGAAGTGCAAAATATTTTATGGCTCAACAAAACGCAGTTGGTCAAATGGAAGGCTACGTTGAAGAAATGATTAACGGACAAAAGGTCGTTAAAGTTTTCTGCCACGAAGAAGAAGCCGTGAAAAAATTTGACGTTATTAATGAAAATTTATGCGATGCTTCAAATAAAGCAAATGCTTTTTCTAATATGCTTATGCCTATAATCCATAATATAGGAAACATATTATACGTTTTAATTGCAACAATTGGCGGAGCAGTTTACCTTAATTCAAACGGACAAGGAATTAATATTAGTTTTGCAAGTTTATTTTCAACGGGAAGTTTTATCGGTATATTAGAGTTGTCTATTATCGTAACTTTCTTGGGTTTAGCAAGAAGATTTGCTAATACTACGGGACAAATTTCAAATCAAATAAACTCCGTTGTTATGGCAATAGCAGGAGCAAGTAGAATTTTCAATTTATTAGACCAAAAAGAAGAAGACGACGATGGATACGTAACTTTGGTTAACGCAGTTTACGATGAAAAGGGCAATTTAGTTGAAACTGATAAAAGAACTAAATTATGGGCTTGGAAGCACTATCATAAGATAGATGGAACTACGACGTATACCGAACTTAAAGGCGATATTACAATGGTAGACGTTGACTTTGGCTATACAGAAGACCATATCGTACTTCACAACGTAAGTCTTTATGCAAAACCTGGTCAAAAGATAGCCTTCGTTGGTGCAACGGGTGCTGGAAAAACTACGATAACTAACCTTATAAACCGTTTTTATGATATTCAAGACGGAAAAATTAGATACGACGGAATTAATATTAACAAAATTAAAAAAGCCGATTTAAGAAGGTCGTTAGGTATAGTTTTACAAGACGTTAACTTGTTTAGTGGTACGGTTATGGATAATATTAGATACGGAAGACTTGACGCAACCGATGAAGAGTGTATTGCCGCTGCAAAACTTGCTAACGCACACGACTTTATTTCAAGGCTTCCTAACGGATACGATACCTATATAACGGAAGACGGAGCCAATTTTTCACAAGGTCAAAGGCAACTTTTATCAATAGCAAGGGCAGCCGTTAAAGACGCTCCTGCGATGATACTTGACGAAGCGACTTCTTCTATTGATACGAGAACGGAATTGTTAGTTCAAAAGGGTACGGATAGATTAATGGAAGGTCGTACGGTATTCGTAATTGCTCATAGACTATCTACCGTACAAAACTCAAACGTAATTATGGTATTACAAAACGGAAGAATAATTGAACGTGGAACTCACAAAGAATTAATTGATTTAAAAGGAAATTATTATAGTTTGTATACGGGTGCGTTTGAACTTGAATAAAAAATTAAAACCGCTGAAATTTAAGTTTCAGCGGTTTTTTCAAAGCAATAAAATAAAGGTTAATCACTTAAAATTGTTAGGTGATTTTATTTACAATTAAACGCTCGCACTCAATTTATTTAAAAACTTTAATAGTGTTTATATATGGTGGGCAAAAATCTTAAAAGTGTTTGCGAAAATGACTTTTTTTGTTTTTTATACGCAAACACTTGTTTTTTTAATAATAATATATTATTATATAATTATTATTCTTATTAGGGGAGAGCGTTTATGTATATTAGCACAAGGGGAAATGAAAAATTAACTGCAAGTCAAGCGATTTTAAAAGGATTAGCGAGCGACGGTGGTTTATTCTTTCCTGAAAGCGTTGGAAAAATTGACGTTAAGGCTTGTTTAAACGATAGTTATATTGATATTGCAAGAAAAGTTTTTAAACTTTTTTTAGACGATTTTTCTGATGAAGAAATTGAATATTGTTTAAGTGGTGCTTATTCAAGCGAAAATTTTAAAAATTGTTTTGCTAACGTTAGGAATTTTGATAAAATTAGTTTTTTAGAACTTTATCACGGGCCAACGTTAGCCTTTAAAGATATGGCGCTTACTATTCTTCCGTATTTTATTGAAGTTGCTAAAAAGAAACATAAAGTTTTAGATAAATCTTTAATTTTAGTTGCTACTTCCGGCGATACGGGTGGTGCTGCGTTATCAAGTTTTATGAAAAACGGCTCTTTTGATACGGTTGTTCTATATCCACACGGCGGAGTTTCTGAAATTCAAGAAAAACAGATGCTTTATTACACTAACGATAGAACGAAAGCGTATGCAGTTGAAGGGAATTTTGACGATTGTCAAACTTTCGTTAAAGAAATATTTTCATCTTATCCAAAAAATAACGGAGTACTTTTATCTTCTGCAAACTCTATAAATATCGGCAGGTTAGTTCCGCAAATAGTTTATTATATTTACTCTTACGTAAAAATGGTAAACGACGGAGTTATAAAGTTTGGCGAAAGGGTTAATTATTGCGTTCCAACGGGTAATTTTGGGGATATATTTGCAGGTTATTTAGCAAAACTTTTAGGTGCCCCTATTGATAAACTTATTTGTGCTTCAAACGTTAATAAGGTATTAACCGATTTCTTTAATAAAGGGATATATGATAAACGCAGGGAATTTATTAAATCAAATTCTCCCGCTATGGATATTTTAGTTTCGTCTAACCTTGAAAGACTTATTTATCTTGCGAGCGGGAAAGACGGCTCAAAAGTTAATAAGTATATGAAGGAATTATCCGCTAACGGATATTATCAAATTAGCGATGAAGAAAGAGAGTTCTTATCTTGCTTTATGGCACAATCTTCAAACGAAGAAGAAACTTTAAAAACGATAAATAAGGTGTTTAGGGAATTAGGATACTTGATTGACCCACATACAGCCGTTGCAGTTGATTGTTATAATAAGTTGAAAATACAAGGCAATAGAACGGTTATCGTATCAACGGCAAGTCCGTATAAATTTCCTTTTACCGTTTCAAAGGCTCTTGGTATAGATAGTGATAAGTCTGAATTTGAAATTATAAAAGACGTTTCTTTACACACTAACACTATAATTCCTTATGGAATTAGCAAACTTCAAGGCTCAAATAAAAATACCATAATAAAAAATAAAGAAGAAATAAAAGACAAAGTTTTATACAAAAACTTAAAAGCGACTATTAAAGTTCCTTGCTCAACGGCAAATTTAGGCTCTGCTTTTGACTCGTCTGGAATTTCGTTGTCTTTATATAATACCTTCACTTTTGAGCAATCTGAAAAAGACGTTTTAGTTAATTTCTTAGGAAAGCCTGAAAACAATTTAGTATTAAATTCGTACAAGGCGCTCTTTAAAAAATTAAACAAGAAATATATACCTGTAAAAATAACGTTAAACGAGTGTAATATTCCTTTATCAAGGGGACTTGGAAGCAGTGCTTCTTGCATAGTTGCGGGTGTGGTTGGTGCAAATTATATGCTCAAAGGTATTGCAACTAATCAAGAAATATTAAACGTGTTATCAGAACTTGAAGGACATCCTGATAACGTTGCGCCTTGCTATTTAGGTGGACTCGTTTCTTCAATAATGGTAAACGGAGAAGTTGTTTCAGTTAAATGTGATATAAGTAATGATTTAAACTTTTACGCATTAATTCCAGAATTTGAATTATCAACTAAAAAAGCACGTGAAGTTTTACCTAAAACGATTGCTTTTAAAGATGCAATTTTTAATTTATCAAGAACGGCAATTTTACATAACGCCTTTTCTACGGGGGATATAAATAAAATCAAGTTAGTTTTAGAAGATAAACTTCACGAACAATATAGATATCCTTTAATAAAAGGTGGTGTAAAAGTTAAAAAATATCTTGAAGAAAAGGGTTTTGTCGTTGCAATAAGCGGTGCTGGACCAACGCTTTTAGCAATTTCTAAAAATAAAGAACTTTTAGATAAGCAAATAAAGTACGATGGTATAACTTATAAAATAATTAAATTACAACCTGATTTAAAGGGGGTTAGCGTTAATGATTAGAAATGAGTTTTTGTTAATAGACAAATCTGTTTTGCCTAAATTTTTTAGTCAAGTCGTGGAAGCGTCTAGGCTTGTTGAACAAGAAAATAAAAGCGTTAGCGATAGTTGTAAACAAACGGGAATTAGCCGTTCAACCTTCTACAAGTACAAAGATAAAGTTTTTCCATTATCTTCAAGTTATGGTAGAAAGGCTATAATTTCTTTTAGAACGGAGCACGAAAGGGGAATTCTTTCAAACATTTTAAACACTATTGCAGGTTATAAAGGAAACATTTTAACTATAAATCAAGATATGCCAATTCATAGTTTAGCTTATATTACGGTAACCTTGGATTCGGAAGAATTAAGCGTTTCAATTTATGAATTGATATCAAACTTAAAGAAAATACCAAAAGTAAGAGACGTTTCTTTACTTGCTTTTGAATAGGAGTTAATTATGAATATAGGAATTTTAGGATGTGGCGTTATTGGTGGCGGAGTGTTATCCTTAATTGATAATTTAAACGATAAAGATTTAAAGGTAGTTAAGGTTTTTGACCTTCCGTCTAAAAAAGACTTATTAAAAGAACGTTTTTGTGGCGACGTTGACGAACTTATCAACGATAAAAGTATTGACACGATAGTTGAAGCGATGGGCGGAGCAACGTTTCCGTACGAGTGCATAATCAAGGCTTTAAATAAGGGTAAAAACGTTATAACTTCTAATAAAGAAGTCGTAAGTATACATATGAAAGAGTTTTATTCCCTAGCAAAAGAAAAAGGCGTGTACTTTATGTGTGAAGCGTCTGTCGGCGGTGGAATACCTATTATATGCTCACTTATAGATAGCGTTAAGGTTAATAACGTTAATCATATTTACGGAATTATTAACGGAACTACTAATTACGTTTTAACAAGAATGAACGTAGACGGCGTTTCTATGGAAGAAGCACTTGAAGATGCAAGAAAGTTGGGTTTTGCCGAATATGATGCAACGGCGGATTTAGAAGGCTTGGATATGGTGAGAAAGATATGTATTTTATCTTCTATTGCCTATAAAAAATACGTTCCGTATTCATCGGTATATCATTATGGAATAACAAAAATTAGTAAAGAAATTTTAAAAAAGATTAAAGAACTTGGATACACTTTAAAATTCGTTGCCGAAAGTTTTAATAACGGAGATAACGTGAATGTAAGCGTAGAACCAATTTTAGTTAAAAGTTCTAATCCGCTTTGTAGCGTTAATTACGAATTTAACGCGATTTATTACGATTGCGATTCTAACGGAACGTTAGGTTTTTACGGCAAAGGTGCGGGAAGATTTCCAACGGCAACTGCTATGGTTGCAGACGCAAAGAGGATTTTAGAAAACTCGCCAAAATACTATTTTGAAAGTAAAGGCGAAATAAAAGTTGATAATTTTTGTAAAACGGCAGATTATATGGTCGTAGAAAATGGAGAAATAAAATTTATTAAAGGGCTTGCAAAAAGTGAAAATGAATACGATTTTATTGCAAGAATATTTGGAGGTAATTTATGAAAAAATATAACGTAGCGGTAGTAGGTGCAACAGGACTCGTTGGTTCAACCTTTTTAAAAGTTTTAGCGGAATACAAATTTCCAATTAACGAATTAAGCGTTTTTGCATCTGAAAGAAGCGTAGGCAAACAAGTTGAATACGAAGGCAAAAAATATACCTTAAAAAAACTTGAAGAAGGCTGTTTTGAAGGTATTGAAATTGCACTTTTCAGCGCTGGTGGTAGCGTAAGTGAAAAATGGGCTCCCGAAGCAGAAAAAAGCGGTGCGGTAGTTATAGATAATTCAAGTGCTTGGCGTATGGTTAAAGAGTGTTCGTTAATCGTTCCAGAAATTAATTTAGACGCTTTTGACAACGCAAGGAAAATAGTTGCTAACCCAAATTGCAGTACTATTCAATCTGTATTACCTTTAAAACCATTAAACGATAAGTTTGGTCTTAAAAGGGTAGTTTACACGACCTATCAATCAGTTTCAGGTAGTGGTCAAAAGGGTAGAGACGATTTAGCAAGAACTTTACGTGGCGAAGAACCACAATTTTATCCATACGATATTTCTAAAACTTGTATTCCACACATTGACTCCTTCTTGGACGACGGATACACGAAAGAAGAAATTAAAATGGTTAACGAAACGAGAAAAATTTTAAATATACCAAATCTTCCCGTTTCTGCAACCTGCGTTAGAGTTCCAATACATAGTTGCCACGCAGTATCTATAATGGTAGAACTTGAAAAGGAATTTACTCTTGACGAAGTTAAAAAAGCGTTTGCTTCACAAAAGGGTATTGTAGTAGTTGACGATTTTAAGAACTTAAAATATCCCGTTTCAACTATTGCAGTGGACACTGATGAAGTTTACGTAGGTAGAATTAGAAGAGATATCTCAACTCAAAACGGAATTTTATTCTATGCGGTTAGTGATAATATTAGAAAAGGTGCAGCAAGTAATGCTGTTCAAATTGCGGAGGCTTTAATAAAAGCAGATAAAATATGATTAAAGTAGTAAAATTTGGCGGTTCGTCAGTTGCGAGCGCAGAACAATTTAAAAAAGTTAAAAACATTATTGAAAGTGATGATAAAAGAAGGGTGGTCGTAGTTTCGGCACTTGGAAAAAGGTGTTCGGAAGACAATAAAATTACAGACCTTTTATACTTGTTGTCATCGCACATAAAGTACGGTGTTGATTTTTCTAACATCACGAATATCTTATTTGATAGATATGAAGAAGTTAGAAAAAATTTAGGCATTGATTTTGATTTAGCAAAAGAATTTGACAATTTAAAAGAGCAAATTAAAAATGGCGTAAGCGAAGAATTTATCGTAAGTAGGGGCGAATTTTTATGCGCTAAACTTATGAGTAAATATTTAAACTTCACCTTCGTTGACGCTGTTGACGTAATCTTTTTTAATTACGACGGCTCTTTAAATCACGAAAAAACTAAACAAGCGGTGCTTGAAGCCTTTGAAAAATACGGAAAGATAGTAGTTCCTGGTTTTTACGGTGCATATCCAACGGGAGACGTAAAATTATTCTCTCGTGGTGGTTCTGATATTACGGGTTCAATATTATCTATGGCTATTAACGCTGAAATGTACGAAAACTGGACTGACGTTAGCGGTATTTTAAAAGTAGACCCACGCATTATTAATAACCCACAAAAAATTGATGAAATCACTTATGAAGAATTAAGAGAATTATCTTATATGGGTGCTAGCGTTCTTCACGAAGAAACTATTTTCCCTATTAAAGATATGGAAATTCCAATTAATATTAAAAATACTAATCGCCCAGAAGACGAAGGCACTTTAATTTTAAAAGAATCTAACGATAAAAGCAGTATCGTTACGGGAATTTCAGGTAAAAAGAACTTTAAGGTGTTTAATATCGTAAAAGAAATTTCAGAAGATAAAATTAAAATAATTCAAGAAGTTTTATCAATATTTAGCAATTTTAAAGTAGTTGTTGAACATATTCCAACGTCAATTGACTCGTTTAGCGTTATAGTTAGCGGTAAAAACGTTGATAAGCACGCATACGATATTATTGCTTGCATCAAAAAGATTAAAGGCGTATTATCAGTTTCTTTTGACGACGATTTATCTTTAATTGCAGTAGTTGGTAGAAATATGATTTTAAAAGCAGGTATTTCAGGTCAATTATTCTCAATTTTTGGTAAAAACAACATTAATATTAAAACGGTGGTTCAAGATACGAGAGAAATTGATATTATCGTTGGCGTAGCGAACAGCGACTTTGAAAAATCTATCAAGGCTTTATACAAAGAAATGGTAGAAGCGTAAAAATGGCTCAAACGATAAGAATTTTTTTAGATATAACTCTATCGGGTTTTGACGGGGCTATTATAGATTGCTTTCATAATTTGAGTAAATTTGGAAGTTTTTTTACCCCGTTTTTTATTCTGATTTCAGCCTTTGGTGAAAAGGGTTATTTCTTTATAGTTTTATCTATAATTTTAATGCTATTTAAAAAAAGTAGGAAATTAGGTTTTACAATGCTTTTATCCTTGGGTATAGGCGCACTCTTTACAAACGTAATTTTAAAAAATTTTGTACAAAGAATTAGACCTTTTAACGCAAACGAAAAATATTACGAGTATTGGACTAGTATAAAAAAGCCGTTTATTGACGGATATTCCTTTCCGTCAGGGCATACCACTGCAACTACGGCGTGTTTAACTACGATTTTTATATTAACTAATAAAAAATATTCTTATCTATGTTTTATAGGCGTAATTTTAATGGGTGTTTCAAGAGTATATCTTCTAGCCCATTATCCAACCGACGTAATAGGCGGAATTATTGTTGGCGGAACTGCTTCTTTAATAGCAACCTATCTAGTTGATTTATTTTATAAATCAATTTACAAAAGAAAACCAAAAAGTTAAAAAATTAAAGCAACGAGTATTAATCTATAAGATTAGGTATTCGTTGCTTTTTTATTTCAAATTTTTATAAAATATTTTCAAGTCTAAATAAAAAGGATTTTGGTATTTGTTCAGTCAGTTCTATAACTACGTCTAATTTAGACAAGGCGTCTTCATATTTTTCGTGTTCTATTAACGTTGAAGATTCTGCAAGCCACAACTCAATTTCCTTAATTTCATTATGAGGAATAAAAACGTGCAAAAATTGTTTCTTTTCAATCCAATATTTTTGAACGGACAAAACGTCGTCTTTCGTGACTATTTCCTTTTCGGTTTTTTGATAAACTAAAATGGTCATCTCGTTAAATTCTTTAAAAGTGTTAAAAACAACGTGTTGTTCGTATAAAATTCCAGCCCAAAGCATACAAATTGCAACCAAAGAAGATATTATTGCTTTTACCATACCACTCCTTTTGGCAAAGACAAATTCCCCACCGTATATTTTTCTTTATATTTTTGCATATAAAATCTACCACTACCACTTATAGTTAGAACTCCAACTTGCTTTAAATTGGTTTTTTGGCTTTTCAAAAAGTTAGTAATAAACTCGCTATCTAATTTACATAATTTTAAATTATTTTTTAAAAGTTTGCCGTCGTTTACAATTAGAATTGGTAGTTCGTTTGGGGGAGCGGTATCTTTTTCTATTGCCGATAGAGTTCCGCTTGATTCATATATAGCGTAATCAACGCTGTCAAGCGAGAAATAACCAAGTCCACGCATTGATTCAATCAAATCGGAAACGTCTAAATTGTTTTTCTTTAACTCTTTAAAATTAACGCCGTTTTTATTAATTACAACCGATGGTTTTCCACTCAAAAGTATTTTTGGAATTTCGCCAAATTGCTCTAAAATACTCATAAATTGGTGAATTATAAAAATTGCGATAATTGCCGATATTCCATAACTTAATGGGATAGACATATCCGACATTGGAATACAAGCAAGGTCCGCAATTAACAAGGTTAAAACGAATTCAAAGGGTTGCATTTCACCAATTTGGCGTTTTCCCATAAATCTTACGACTATTAATAATACGGTATAGGTGATTGACGCTCTAACGAAAATTATTGCCATAAAAATAGTTTAATTAAATATTGGTTATTTATTCAAATACGCTTTATTTTTTATAGGTAGTATGTTATAATTAATAAAAATGCAGAGTAGCCCGAAAGCGTTAAGTGTCAAGAAATGGGATGTCGTTCTTGAACGAAAATGTTTTTCATTGCGGTTTGAGGGCGCGTCCGTTGCTAAAAATTATTTTTTTCGTGCGGACCTCTATATAGGAGGTTATTTTTATGCTTAATTTACTTGCCACGGGTTTTTTAAGTGGAGTAAAGTTTAACAAGGCTTTTGATATTTTATATATCTTTAAAAGCATAACTACTAAATGGTATTTATATTTGGCTTTAATTTTGCTAATTATAGCCGTTGTAATTTTTGCTTTAACTATAAAACAACCAAAGCGAAATAGGCTATCAAAAACTCAAAAAATAGCGTACGTTTCGTTATTTTCAGCACTTTCAGTTGCAGTAAACGTTATTCAAATACCCACGCCGATAGTTCAATTATCTTTCGTTTCTACGATTGCTTGTATAGCGGGGGTGTTGCTTGGTCCAATTAACGGATTTATCGTTGCCTTTTTAGGAGATTTACTTGCGGGTATAGTTGCTCCGCTTGGCGTATATAGTCCTATTATTGGAATTGGAACAAGTTTATTCGGACTAGTTCCCGGAATAATTTTTGCCTTCTTTAAGGGTAAAGATTATATTAAACTTATAATTTCATTTGTAATAACCTTTATTTTATCGTCCTTGTTATTAAACACGATAGGTTTAGCCCTTATTTATCCTAAATATTACGTTTTATCAGAGAGATTAGCAACTCTACCTATAACTCTTTTATTCCAAGCGATAAATTGCGTATTATCATTAGTGATTTTAAGAACTTTAAGAAGGGTTTTACCAAAAGGCAAATTTTATTTATAAAGTTTAACTTGGGTTTTTAAACATTTTTCTAATACTAAACAAATCAAAAACTCTATAAAACGTATAGTTGAATACAACTAGTATTATTGAACTGAAAATAACTGAAATATTTAAGTTTAAGTAGTTAGATAGTACGTTGTATAGCATTGAGCCTAAAATAGTAGTCGGTATTAAAAAAAGACTACTTGCGAGCAAAAATCTTTTGTAGTGCGGTTTAATTTTTGTTGTTCTTGAAATGAGTTTTAAATTTAAAACGGCAGTTGTTAAATAGCTTAACATAAGCCCTAAAATTAAGGAGTATATTCCAAAGAATTTTGATAAAAACAGCATGCTAAAAATTAAAAAAGTAGCACCGAATAAATAGTATTTTAAGGTTTTCTTTTCTAAATTCAAACTATTTAAAATGCTGGTTGTAATCATCGTGATACTCATAGGAAGCATTATTAAGCAAGCGTTGGAAATGTAAATTCCCGCTTGCTTATTTTTATATACCATAATTCCAACTTGTTCGCCCATAGAAAAGAACACGGGTATTATCATGCACGATATAAAAACCGAGCATTTAATAGCGTTTTCAATATTGTTTTTAAGCGTTAAATTTCTATTGTTATAATAATTGTTAGAAAGTTCAGGAACAAGTACTAACGCAATAGAACCAATCAAGGTTGAAGGTATGTAAATTAACGGTATACTCATACCTGAAAGTTCGCCATAACTTGATAGTGCGCTTTTTAAAGGAGTTCCGTAAAAAACTAAAATTTGCGGTAAAATTACGGCAATCAAAGTATTAATTAGTGAAGTTGAAGTTCTAAGAATCGTAATAGGCGTTGCTGACGAAATTAGCGGTTTTAATTGTCCGTTAGTTTTAGAAAATCTTCCACCTTTTATAAAAAACATAATAATTGAAACTAAAAAAGAGAAAACGTAGGATATCAAAACGGCATAACTTGCACCTTCATATCCCTTAAATGAAGACGACGCAAAGTTGACGAAAAATATACCGAAAACAAGCATAATGCACTCTTCTAAAAGTTCAATTATACTATACGTAAAAAATAACTTCTTTCCCCAGAAAAACCCCCTTATAACCGAATAAACCGATGTTATTACTACTCCTGGAAGTATAATTTTCATAACTGAATAACACCTTTCGTCTGCAAAAATAAACGAGAATTGTTTTGGGAAAAAATATAGGACTAAAACTATTGGTAAAGACACTATTAAACTTAAAAATATACCCGAAATAACGGTTGGGTTTATTAAGTCTTTTCGTTTTTCAGATTCGTGCTTTATCATTAATCTTGATACCGTTATAGGTATTCCAGATGCGGTAATAGTCATAAGTAAGCCTATAACCGATAGGGAAATTTGATAAATTCCCAATCCTTCCGAGCCTAAACTTCTTGAAAGTAAAATTCTATAAACAAATCCAAGCAATCTTTCAACGGTTGAAAATATCGTAACGATTGCCATGGTTTTAACCATTTTTTTAATAATATCACCCCTTTAAATCTTTTACATTTAATAGTTTACTCATTTAAATCGGATATTAGAATAATACTTTGAAGGATAAAATATAATTTAATATGAAAAATTATTTTAATCCGATTATTGAAAGTAAAAAAAGCGTGTATTTCGTTCAGGCAGGCGATACTATTTCTTCTATTGCAAAAAAGTTTAATACTACTGAAAATATTATAATTAAAGACAATTTTTTAACTTGTGAGTGTAACGTTGGAAACTGTTTGTTTATAGAGTCGTTTGCAAAAATTTATATAGTAAAAATTGAAGATACTCTTGACAGTATTTCAAAATCGTGTAAAATTTCTATTGAGGATATAATTAATATTAACAAAATTAATTATATATTTCCTAATCAAAAACTCGCAATAAGATAGAAATGAAGATAAAAAGTATTTTAGAAAAATTTAAAAAGGGACTCTTTAATCTTAATTGGACTTGTAACGTTTGTGATAAAGAAAATTTTAACGGACAAGCCTTTTGTGAAGATTGTAAAGAAAATTTGCCTTATTTAAGAAAGGGAAATTATTGTAATAATTGTGGCAGAAAAACAGTCGTTCAATGCTTGGCGTGTGATAGTTGTAAAGACTTTAATAAAAGCATTAAAAACATAAAAAGCGTATTTAATTATTGCGAGCCGATAAGTACTCTTATTCAAAAATTCAAATACGAAGGAAGTTTATATTTAGGCGAAGTTTTTGCAAAGGAGTTGTCTCTAATTTATTTTACCGAATTTTTAAATGTTGACGGAATAGTTTATATCCCAATGACCAAAAGTCGTTTAAAAGAAAGGGGATATAATCAGTCGTATATTTTAGCAAAAGAGTTATCTAAAATAATAGGCGTTGAAGTTATAGATTGCATAGTTAAAACGGAAGATACTACTAGACAAGCCTTATTAAACAGGATAGAAAGATTAAAAAATTTAAAAGGAACTTTTAAAGTTTTAAAGCGAAAGGTTAAAAACAAGAATTTATTAATAATTGACGACGTTATGACTACGGGTGCAACTTTGGAAGTTATAGCAAGTGAACTTAAAAAGAAAGAAGCAAAAAACGTTTACGCATTTACGGTGGCGTCAGTTTCAAAGGTGAAAGAAGATAAAACTTAAAAAAACGACTAAAATTGATAATTAATTTAACAATATAAATAAAAAAAGGCTAAATTTGTTTACTTAAATTATAAAATATAGTAAAATATATAAATATATATTTCAAAAAGTGGGAGAAGTGTATGGGACTTATTAAATATATTTTGAATCACGATACAAGAGTTGGGCTCAAAAACATTGGAAAAATTGCAGATAAGATTATGGCGTTATCACCAATTTATGAAAATATGAGTGAAGCCGAATTAAAATCACAAACCAACGTGCTTAAAGAAAGGCTTAAAAAGGGCGAAACGTTAGAAAAGATTTTACCAGAAGCCTTTGCAACTGTTAGAGAAGCAAGTTATAGGGTTTTAAATATGCGCCACTACAAAGTTCAACTTATGGGTGGTATTTGTGTTTTTGAAGGTAGGGTAGCTGAACTTAAAACGGGTGAAGGTAAAACGTTAATGGCAACTTTACCGGCATACTTAAACGCGTTAACGGGAAAGGGCGTTCACGTTGTAACAGTAAACGACTATCTTGCATCTCGTGACGCAGAGTGGATGGGTAAAGTTTATAAATATTTAGGCTTAACGGTAGGCGTAAACGTTCATGATTTAACAGACGAGCAAAAACGAGAAGCCTATAACTGCGATATAACTTACGGAACTAATAATGAATTCGGCTTTGACTATTTAAGGGATAATTTAAAAGTTAATCTTAAAGATATGGTTCAAAGGGGACTTGAATTTGCTATTATTGACGAAGTTGACTCTATTTTAATTGACGAAGCGAGAACTCCGCTTATAATTTCTGGGCGTGGAGGAAAGTCTTCTGAACTTTACTTGCAAGCAAACAGGTTTGTAAAAACCTTAAAACTTGACGAAGATTTCACGATAGATATAAAAGACAAAACCGTTCAAATAACAGAAGCGGGTGCTATAAAAGCCGAAAGATTTTTTAACGTTCCTAATTTTTCGGATATTGAAAACGCAGATTTATCCCACCATATTCAACAAGCCTTAAAGGCTCATCACATTTTTAAAAGAGATAACGATTACGTCGTTAACGACGGCGAGATTTTAATAGTTGACGAATTTACAGGTCGTTTAATGATTGGCAGAAGGTATTCTGACGGACTTCATCAAGCCATTGAAGCCAAAGAAAACGTTCCAATTAGGAACGAAAATAAAACTCACGCAACAATAACTTTCCAAAACTATTTTAGATTGTATAAAAAACTTGCGGGTATGACGGGTACTGCTAAAACCGAAGAAGAAGAGTTTAGAACTATTTACGGATTAGACGTTTTAGAAATTCCAACTAACCGCCCAATGCAAAGAAAAGACGAGCCAGACGTTATTTTCTCAACCGAAAAGGGTAAAATAAGGGCAATAATCAACGATATAATTGAAACTAACGAAAAAGGTCAACCCGTTTTAGTTGGTACTACAACCGTTGAAAAATCAGAAGAAATTTCTAGATATTTAATAAAGAACAGAATTAAACACAATATCTTAAATGCTAAAAACCACTTAAAAGAAGCACAAATTATTGCTCAGGCTGGTAAAAAGGGTGCGGTTACTATCGCAACGAATATGGCTGGTCGTGGTACGGATATTTTACTTGGCGGTAATCCTGAATATTTAGCAAGGCAAGATTTGATTAATAAAGGCTACGAGCCTTCAATTATTGAAAGTGCAATTTCCTACGTTCAAAACGTGTCTGACGAAGTTTTAAAAGTTAGAGAAGAGTATAAAAAATTGCTTGAACGATATTCTTTAATAACCGAAAAAGAAAAGCAAGAAGTTTCAGCACTTGGCGGACTTAGAATTATTGGTACTGAAAGGCATGAGTCAAGAAGAATTGACAATCAGTTGAGGGGACGTTCAGGTCGTCAAGGCGACCCGGGTTCTTCGCTATTTTATATCTCCCTTGAAGACGATTTAGCAAAGCGTTTCGGCGGGGATAGGCTTATGGGCTTATATAGAACTTTTAAAATTGATGAAGATACTCCGCTTCAAGCAAAAATGCTTGCAAAACAAATAGAAAACGCCCAAAGAATGATTGAAGGTAGAAACTTTGGTATTAGGCGTCAAATTATTGAATACGATGACGTTATGAATACTCAAAGACAAGTTATTTACGAAGAAAGGAACAAAGTTTTAAGGGGTGAAGACACTCATAATAAAATTTTAAACTTAATACCAGACATCGTTCAAGGCATTATTTCAAGCACTGTAAATATTTCGCAAGAACCTGAAAAATGGGATTATGAAAAATTAAATAAGGCGCTTGAAGATAAAGTGTTGCCACAAGGAACTAACTTTATCACTGAAAATAGATTAAGCAAATGGGACTACGAAGAAGTTTTAAATAGAGTCGTTAAAAAGGTTATTGAAGTATACGAAGAAAAAATACAAAAATATAACGATTTAGGTATAGATTTTTCGGAAATTGAGAGATTCGTTTTACTTAAAAACGTTGATACCAAGTGGATTGACCACATTGATTCTATGGACGCTCTTAAAAGGGGCATTTCCCTTCGTGGCTATGCAAGAGAAAATCCAATTAACGCTTATAAGAAAGAAAGTTTAGAAATGTTTGATAGAATGATTGATAGTATTCAATACGATACTATTGCACTTTTACTTAAAGCGGAAATCAAGAACGCTCCACAAAGGGTAAACGTAAATAATAATTTGCAAGAAAACGGCGGTGGAGTAGAAAATACTAATAAAACCATTGTTAAGGGCAAAAAAGTAGGAAGAAACGACCCATGTCCTTGTGGT
>JAZRLL010000051.1:0-6224 GCA_045646745.1 Christensenellaceae bacterium | reverse complement strand
CATAGTATAGTTTTTATATGTTGGAAAACAATATACTATTATTAAATTAATTTTAAAAAATTGTTCAAAAAATCAAAACAAGGTTTTAAAAGTCGTTAAGTTTTGTTTAAGAATTAAAACTTATGGCTTATTAATTTTGATAATAAAACTGTATTTAAAATAATAATCGTTAATTCATAGGGGGAACAATGGGATTTAAGCAAATTATTAAAAACAATAAAACATTTTCAAAAATTGCTTATAACTATTTAAATTGCAAAATTGCAAGAAACCAATTTAAAGAGAATAAAGAACTTTTAAAAGGATTAGAGTCTTTAAAAAATGCACATAAAGGCGAAAGATGTTTTATTATTGGAACGGGACCAAGCCTTTCCGTTTCAGACTTGGAGAAGTTATGTGGAGAAATTACTTTTGCTTCTAATAGAATTTACGAATTGTTTGATAAAACTTCTTGGCGTCCAACGTACTACGTTAATCAGGACCATAATCTTATTCAAAATTTTGGTGATATGATTAAAGAGATAGATTGTAAAAAGAAATTTTTACCTATTGAATATAAAGACGTGTTTAATAAAGAAAGTACGCAGTTTTTTGTTTTAAAGCATAAAGATTTTTACCCAAAACAAGCACCTTTTAGTACTGACGTTTATAAATATTTAGCGCAAGGATTTACCGTTACTTACGGAGCAATTCAAATTGCGAAATATATGGGCTTTTCAGAAATTTATTTATTAGGTGTTGACCATAATTATAACGTGTTTAGAGACGCTAAGGGCAAAGTTGTTCGTAAAGAAAATGAAAATAAAAATTATTCGGACGGCATTAAGGAGTATATTAGTTCAAATGCACTGCCAAGAATAGAAGAAACGACTATTGCGTATGAGACTGCTGAAAAAGTATCGCGCAAAAAAGGTTTTAGAATATATAACTCAACAAGAGGCGGGAAGTTAGAAGCCTTTGAAAGAGTAGATTTTGATAAAATATTTAGCGAGAAATAAAATGTCAAACATAGGTAATCAAATTGATAACAACAAAATGAAAAATAACGTTTTTAATATTGTGGCTAGTATCGTAACCCTATTAGTTACAACTTTAATAAGCGTTGTTTTATCGCCTTACATTGTAAAAACTATTGGCGTAGAGGCTAATGGTTATATTACGCTTGCTAACAATTTTATATCATATGCAATGTTAGCGCAAGTTGCACTAAATTCTATGGGAAGTCGCTTTTTAATGATGGCTTATTATAAAGGCGACTATGAAAAAGCAAACAAGTATTATAGTTCTTTATTTTTTGGGGACTTATTTTTAGGAATAATTTTCGCATTAATTGGCGGTACTTGTATTTGGCAATTAGAAAACATATTACAAATTTCACCGCATCTTGTAAATGACGTAAAATTATTGTTTTTGTTGCTTTTTTCAAACTTTATTTTTAATACTATTATTACCGTTTGGAGTTCTGCTCCTTACATAAAAAACAAATTATATATAAATTCCGGGATTTCAATTATAATTGCGGTATCAAAAGCAATAATAACCTTTTTATTGTTTATCGTTTTAAAACCGTCAATTTGGTTTGTTGGAATTGGCGTGTTTGCGTCAGGACTGATTGGAGTTTTATTATGCTTTATAACAAGCAAAAAATTATTGCCAGAATTTAAAATTAGTCGTAAGAAGTTTTCATGGGCACATACGAAAGAATTGCTTTCTTCGGGCGTTTGGAACGCTATATCGTCATTGGGAACTATTTTGATTAGTGGACTAGATTTATTACTAGCAAATTTATTTTTAGGTCCTACTGAAATGGGTGTATTGTCTTTGGCAAAAACTATGCCGTTTTTCGTTAGTAATTTAAACTCTACTATTTCAACGGTATTTACGCCGTCTTTAATAATTGACTATTCTCAAAATAATTTAGATGGAATAGTTAAAACTATAAAACAATCATCAAAAACGATATCAATAATTTGTTCGTTGCCACTTGCGTTTTTATTAGTTTTTGGTTTTGATTTTTATGCTCTTTGGCAACCAACGCAAGACGCACAACTTTTGTTTATATTATCCTGTATAACTATTGCAGGCCGTTGTTTCTTTACGGGTATGGAGCCGTTATTTAGTGTGTTTACGGTAGTAAATAAAGTAAAAGAAAACTCTATAATTAATATAATAACGGGTATTACTAGTGTAGTTGGAACGTTTTTATTACTAAAATTTACAGGATTAGGCATTTACGCTATTGCGGGCACAAGCGTAGTGTGTTGTTTTGTAAAAAATATTTTTTACGTTATACCTTTTTCATCAAAATATTTAGGTTTAAGCAAATTTAAGTTTTATAATACGGTATTTTCATCCGTTGCGAGTTGTGGTATTTTATGCTTAATGGGTTTAGTATTTAGGTATATATTTGTATGTGATACGTGGATAAAACTTATTTTGTGTGCTTTTGTATTTGCGATTGTTGGTATTTTCATTACTTTTATGAGTATTTTAAATAAACAGGAAAGAAAAGAAATATTTAAGTTTTTTAAAAGAGGAAAACAATGAAAAAAATAGGCATTATAACAATTCATAGAATTAATAATTATGGGGCGATGCTACAATCTTATGCGTTAAACAAATATTTAACAAATCAGGGTTTTGACGTTAAAACTATTGATTTTAGAACGAGTAGAGTTGCAGAAAGTTATAAAATTTTTAGTCCAATAAAATCAATAACTTCTATACCAAGAAATTTACAAGCGTTGCTTTACTCTTCAAAATTAAGAAAGAGAAAGTCTAATATGCTAAATTTTTTGAAAGAGCATCTTCCAATGACTGAAAACTCTTATTGTAGTAATGAAGAGTTAAAAAAATCACCTTTAAATTATGATTATTATATTTGTGGGAGCGACCAAATATGGAACGTTAATTGCCCAAATTATAGTGAAGCGTATTTTCTTTCGTTCGTTGAAGATGGTAAACTTAAAATTTCTTATGGTGCAAGTATGGGTGAAGGTTGCGTAGAACCTGGAACAGAAGAAATATTTAAAAACTTATTAAAAGATTTTAATAAAATTTCCGTTCGTGAAGAGTATGCTAAAAAAAGCCTTTCAGCCGTTTGTAATAAGAAAGTAGATACGGTTATTGACCCCGTATTTTTATTAAATAAAGAACAATGGAATAATCTTTTGCCAGATTTTAAAAATAAGGGGAAATATATCTTATTTTACGCATTAAGAGGCGATATTAAAGGAATGCGTGAATTTGTTAGAGAAATAAGCAAAAAATCCAAATTGCCTATTATTGTTGTAACAATGAATTTGAGAGAAATGTTATATAAAAATAAGAAACGTTACGATGCAGGTCCTATTGAATTTTTAAATTTAATAAAAAATGCTGAATACGTTTGCACGAATTCATTTCACGGTGTTGCGATGTCTTTAATTTTTGAAAAGAAATTTTGGGCATATGCTAATGAAAATAAAAAGAAATCTTCATTTAGAATTTATAATATGTTAAAGCAATTTAATTTGCAAGACAGAATAATTTGTTGTAATGATAGAGTTGATTTTGAAGAAGAAATTGATTATAACAAAGTTAAACCACTAAAAGATTTAGCGATAGAACGCTCTAAAACTTATTTAAAAGAGGCTTTAAGCGATGATTGATAAAATAGTTGAGTTTAAAGATTGTTCTGGTTGTGGAGCCTGCTTTAACGTTTGTCCTACAAATGCGATAATTTTAAATGAAAAAGGCGTTGAAGTTATTGCTGAAAAATGCGTTAAGTGTGGAGCGTGCTTAAAAGTTTGCACTTATCTTAATCAACCTAATGGAAATTTAATTAAAGGATGCTTTGCTTCATGGAGTAAGGATAATAAAGTTTTAGAAAACTCTGCTTCATCCGGTATAGTTACGGTTTTTGCACAAAGCATTATAAAAAATAACGGCGTTGTCTTTGGCGTTAAATATCAAGATAATCAATTAAAATTTTCTTATACTGATAAAATTTCAGAGTTAAAGGAGTTTCAAGGTAGCAAATACGTACAAGCCTATAACGAAAAAATTTTTATAAGTATTAAGGAGTTTTTAATTCAAGGCCGTCAAGTTTTGTTCGTGGGAACTCCTTGTCAAGTTGCTGGATTAAAAGCATTTTTGAAAAATGATTACGAAAATTTGTTGACGATTGACTTAATTTGCCACGGAGTTTCAAAGCAAGAATATTTAAAGGAGTATCTTTTTAAAATATTAAAAGGAAAATCTTGGGACAAAGTGCTTTTTAGGGGGAAAGACGGAATATCACTCGCAGTTTACGACACAAGCGATAAACTTATATATAAAAGGGAAAAGGGCTACGACTCGTTTTATACGGCGTATGCGAGGGGGTTAATTTCAAAAGATTACTGCTATTCTTGTCAATACGCAAAATTGGAGCGTATGGGAGATATTACTCTTGGAGATTTTTGGGGATTAGACAAAAGTTCGTTAAAAGGTGAATATCCAAAAAATAAAGAAATATCTTTAACTTTTGTAAATACTGAAAAAGGGGAAAAACTTTTTCAAGATTTACTAAAAACAAATCAAATTTATTGCGAAGAGCGAAACGTTGAAGAAGCGTTAAGATTAAATAAACAATTACAATCGCCAATAAATAAGCACGAAGAAAGGCAAGCATTTAAAAATAATTTAGCAAAAAATGGTTTTAATTATGCTTTAAATAAAACTAAATTATGTAAACATACTAAATTTGCCTATTTAAAATTTAGGCTTAAAAAGATTTTATTCAAGGGAGAAAAATTATGAAAATTATAGGCGTAATTCCTGCTCGTTATGAAAGTAGCAGGTTTCCTGGTAAACCGTTAGCAGATATTTGTGGAAAACCAATGATTTGGTGGGTTTACAACCAATGCAAAAAAGTAAAAGAATTAGATGAGGTCTACGTTGCTACGGACGATGAAAGAATTGAAAAAGCGTGTAAAGATTTAAATATGAGTGTAATTATGACGTCAACTAGCCATAAAACAGGTACGGATAGAATTGGTGAAGTTGCTGAAAAAATACCAGCAGACTTATACGTAAATATTCAAGGCGACGAGCCACTTTTAGAGCCTGAAACAATTCGCAAGGCTATAATTCCATTTTACACTAATAAAGATTTACAAATTTCAAATTTAATGACTAAAATTACCGACCCCGTTGACGTTGTAAATTTTACCGTACCAAAGGTAATAACGAATAAAGAAAATATAGGAATTTATTTGTCAAGGGCAACTGCTCCATATCCAAAAGGAAGCATTAACTATAATTATTATAAACAAGTTTGCGTTTACGGATTTACACCACAAGCGTTAAAATTTTATTGTGATTACGGCAAGAAATACGGAAAGGCAAAAATTGAAGCGATTGAAGATATAGAAATTCTTCGTTTTATTGAAAACGGATATAAAGTACAATACGTAGAAGTAGATTCTGATACCGTTGCCGTAGACACAAAAAATGATTTAGAAAAAGTAAGAGAGATTGTAAAAAATAAATTATGAAAACAAGTATTTTAAATAATTCAATACAAGTTCTTGACTGTACTTTAAGAGATGGCGGATATTGTAATTCTTGGCAGTTTGGAAAGGGAAATATATCTAAAATTATAAAATATTTAGTTGATTCTAACGTTGAGATTGTAGAATGTGGTTTTATAACGGACAAAAGCGATTCTTGCGATAATAAAAGCCTTTATAAGACTTTTTACGACGTGGCTAAATTTAAGCCAAAAAACGCAGGTAAAGCAATTTTCGTAGCCATGATAAACTATGGTGAATACGACATTGAAAACGTTCCTAATCGTGATGAAACTACCGTTGACGGTATAAGAGTTGCTTTCCATAAAAAAAATTCAATGCAAGCACTTAAATATTGCGCAAAACTTAATGAAAAAGGATATTTAGTTTTCGTTCAACCAATGGTTTCTATGAACTATACTGAATCCGAGTTTATTGATTTGATTAAGGAATCAAATAAATTTTCTCCATACGCATTTTATATTGTAGATACTTTTGGTTCTTTTAAATCAACTGATTTAAGCCAAAGATTTAATCTTGTGGAAAAATATTTAGACGAAAATATTCGTATAGGTTTTCATACTCATAATAATAGTCAATTAGCATTTTCTAATGCTCAGGCATTTGTTTCGTTTAAAACTAAACATAACATAATTGTTGATTCTAGCATAATGGGTATGGGACGTGGAG
>JAZRLL010000050.1:0-4860 GCA_045646745.1 Christensenellaceae bacterium | reverse complement strand
CTCTGCGCCTGCGCTTGACATAATAGTCGTGTCTGAAATAGGTGAGCAGTGGTCGCCACAAACCGCACCTGCAAGACAAGCAGACATACACACCGTACCGATTGCGCTTGATACTGGGAACATTGCCGCAACTATTGGAATTAAAATACCAAACGTACCCCAACTCGTTCCCGTTGCAAAGGCTAAAAAGCAAGCAACGATAAACACTATTGCAGGCAAGAAAGAGTGGAGCCAACTTGCACCCATAACTAAATTTCCAACGAATACGTCTGCGCCTAAAATACCCGTTACGTTTTTAAGTGCCGTTGCAAACGTTAAAATTAAAATTGCAGGGAGCATTGCCTTAAATCCTTCAGGAATACTTTTCATAGATTCAGACAAAGAAACCGTTTTTCTAAGTGCTAAATAAATTATAGTTAAAATTAAAGTAATTAATCCTGCCCAAGGTAAAGCAACGGTAGCATCGGTATTTCCAAATGCTCCGATAAAGTCGTAAAGGAAAGCGTTGTTTTCAACGTACATATTAGGACCAAAGAAACCGCCAACGTAAATAAGAGCAAACACACTTACTATAATTAAGAGTATAATAGGTGAAAGCAAATCAAACACTCTGCCGTTTTTAGATTCTTCGTAATTAGTATCGTTTATTTTTTTACCAGAGAAAAGGTCGCCGTTTAAAGCGTTTTCTTCGTGTTTTCTCATAGGGCCAAAGTCAAACTTCATCAAAATTATAGCAAAAACGAAAACAATCGTTAAAATTGAATAGAAGTTAAAAGGAATTGCAGAAACAAATAAAGATAAGCCTTGACCGTCTGGTGCGTATTCAGAAACCGCTGCCGCCCAAGAAGAGATTGGAGCAATCATGCAAATAGGAGCCGCAGTAGCGTCAATAAAGAACGCAAGTTTAGAACGGCTTATTTTGTGTTTATCCGTAAGTGGACGCATAACTGAACCAACGGTTAAGCAGTTAAAATAGTCGTCAATAAAAATTAAAACACCTAAAATTGCAGTGCAAATTGATGCGCCAACTTTGGTTTTAACGTGTTTTTGAGCCCACTCACCAAACGCCCTAGCGCCACCCGCTTTATTAACGAGTGCAACTATAACGCCAAGTTCAATAAGGAAAATAAAAACACCCGCAGTTCCAGAAACCGCACCGATTAAACCCGTATTAACGGTATAGTCAAAAGTTTCTAACGGATTAAATCTTGAAGCGAGAACTGCTCCTGATAAAATACCTATAAATAACGAAGAATAAACTTCTTTCGTTATAAGTGCAAGCCCAATAGCAATTATTGGTGGAAGTAAAGCCCAAAAACTTTCTTTTATATTGCCAAGAGCCGTTGCCGTGATAAGTAAGGCAAGAATTACTGCACCCGCTATAAGCGTTGCAAGAGTTTTGCCAGATACTTTCTTGGTTGTAGTCAACATAATTTTCTCCTTTGAGTATTTTTAAATATATATTATTTTTTTAAATATATATTATATTATTGTATCATTATAAAACATAGAAAATGTATTGTCAACAATAAACTTGAAATAGTTTACAATAATTAAGCAGTATGGTATAATTATAAAAATTATAAAACGTTAAAATAAATTTTACAAAACACTTAAAAAAGGGGGTAAAATGAAATTACTAAAAACAATTAAAGACACTTTTTATTCAACGCTCCCTTTGGCTGTAATTATTATAATTTGTTTAATTATTCGCCCTTTAAACGGGCTAAATAATTACTTAGCAATAGTAATTGGATATCTTTCCGTGATTATTGGTCAAGCCTTGTTTTTGGTCGGTTTAGATAGAAGTATTATTCCAATCGGGCATTTAGTAGGAAATTCCTTTTCTAAATATAAAAATATTATTTTCGTTTTAAGTTTTGGTTTTGTGTTTGGTCTTTTAGCAACCGTTGCAGAACCTGCTTTATCAGTTTTAGCAAGGCAAATAAACGGAATTTTGCCAATAGTAAACTCAACATTGTTTATTTGGATAACGGGTACGGGTATTGGAATTGGCGTTAGTTTAGCACTCGTTAGAATGCTAAAAAACATAAACGTTAAATTCGTTTTTGGCGGGTTATACCTTTTAGTGTTTATATTAGTTATATTTTCTCCGCCAGAATTTATTTCCATAGCCTTTGACGGTAGCGGTGCAACTACCGGCGACGTTTCCGTTCCTTTTATTTTAGCGTTGGGTATCGGTATTTCGGCGTCCTTTTCTAAAAGCAAAACGCAAGACGATTCTTTGGGTATCGTGGGAATTGCATCGGTAGGACCAATTATTTCAGTGCTTTTATACGGAATTATCGTAAAGGCAACTAACGGTGGGGTTATTCCGCCAGAAGTTGTGTACGTAATTAATACGGGAAGTGATTACGTGAACGTTTTGCTAGGAAATTTATTAGACGTTGCTTTGGCAGTCCTTCCAATAATAGCAATTTCAGTTCCCTTTTTAATATTTTTACTAAAATTACCAAGAAAAGTTATTTTAAAATTAATGTTTGGCATTATTCCCGTTTACGTGGGCTTACTTATCTTTTTAACGGGTATTGATTACGGTTTTCAGTATATTGGTCAGTATATAGGCGAAATTTTCTTTGCCGATGGTATGCCAAGTTGGTTTCCGTATATTTTACTAATAATAGGCTTCGTTTTAGGTGTTGCTATAACCGTTTCCGAGCCTGCGGTAACCGTTTTGGGTATTCAAATGGAAGAACTAACTAGCGGACATATTAAACAATTAACCATTAGAATTACTTTGGCTATAAGCATTGGCTTTGCATCGGTGTTGTCAGTTTTAAAAATTTTAACGGGTATAGATATTTTATGGTTTTTAGTTCCGCTTTACGTTGTGTCTATCGCGTTAATGAAGTTTACGCCTAAGTTGTTCGTCGGCCTTGCCTTTGACTCGGGTGGGGTTAGTGGCGGTGCTTTAACTTCGTCTTTCTTAACACCGTTAACGTTAAGTATCGCTAATCAAGTTGCCCTTTCAAAAGGGGTGGAAATATCCATTTTAACAAACGGCTTTGGAATAATTGCTTTCACGTCCGTTGCACCGATAATAGCAATAGAGATGCTCGGAATAGTTTATAACTTGAAAGCAAGAAGCGCTTTAAAACTTGATAGTCAAGAAAACTTTGAAGACTTTCAAGAGTTGAATAAAAAACCAAGAAAAAGAAATTTATTTAACGTGGGGAGAAAAAGAAAAAATGGATAATTATATTTCAAAAATTCAATATATAACCATAATCACTTCCACAAAAAATAAGAACAAAATTATAAGTTTAATAAGCGAAAAAGGTGGTCGTGGAATTAATTCGGCGTACTGTAAAGGCTCGGTAAGTAAAAGTTTTTTAGTTCAAGCATTTGGCATTGAAGGCGAAGAAAAAAAGGTTTTAATAACCTGCTTAATGAAAGGCGAAAACGCTGCTGAAACTATTCAAATCTTAAAAAATGAATTCGGCTTTGGTAAGGCCAACACGGGGATTGCTTTCACTATTCCCGTTGAAGGACTTTAAAAGGAGATATAAATATGAATAATAATTTAAAAGCATTGTACGTAATTGTAAACGCAGGTTTTTCTTCTCAAATTACTGATATTGCAAGGGGATTAGGCGCAAAAGGTGCAACTATTTTAAATGCTAGGGGTTCGGTAAGCAATCCTAAAACTATTTTGGGTATTACTATTGATACCGAAAAAGAAATTTTATTAACGGTTGTAGAAGAAGAACTCGCTCAAAAAATTATTGAAAAAATAAAAGAAACGGCGGGAGTGGGAACTCCTGCACACGGCTTATGTTTTTATATGCCTGTTGAAATGTCAACTTTAAACCAACAATAATTTTTCTTGAAATAACGGGAAAATTTATTACGTTTAGATTGACATTTTAAAGATAAAGTAGTAAAATTATTTAGCAATTAAGTTTTGTAATCGTAGCGTATATTTTTATAACGCAATCTTAATTGCTAAATTGAATTACTTTTGCAAAAGATTCAATGTTTTTGCAATTTTAGTTAAAAGACTGCGCCTTCATAGTTAAATAGATATATTGTGCTGTGCACAATGGCGTTCGCGTATTTCATACGCTCGGCTAAACAAGTTCTATCCATTAAAAACTAATCACTTGCAAAAACAGTGCTGGTAAACCAATTTAATACACATACGCTTCCATAGTTAAATGGATATATTGTGCTGTGCACAATGGCGTTCGCGTATTTCATACGCTCGGCTAAACAAGTTCTATCCATTAAAAACTAATCACTCGCAAAAACAGTGCTGGTAAACCAATTTAATACACATACGCTTCCATAGTTAAATGGATATAACAAGCCCCTCCTAAGGGCTAGTTGTGGGTTCGATTCCCGCTGGGAGTACCATAAAAGCCAATACCGTTTTTCGGTGTTGGCTTTTATAATTTTCTCTCGTAATTGAACGCTTTTGCTAACCACTACTTATGTTTAAACCGAACCCAAAAGCAAAAGAGTTCGCACCAAGCAATAGAATATTGCGTAGGCACGAGCATAGCGAGTATTCCCGCTGGGAGTACCAAAAAAACCACAATTTCTTGTGGTTTTTACTATTTTTAGGGCAAAAATCGGTCGTTTTTGGAATAATTTTTAACTATTCCACTATATCCACCCAAAGGCAAAAGATAAGGGATACCCACAATCAAGTGAGTATCCCAATTTTTTATTCCTAAAATAGATTATTTAGTGCATTTAACGCCTTTTCTTGTGTATCGGGTATAGTTTACTTTTATTTGGGATTTCTAATGGTCTAACATTTTCTTTTTTTCTCCATTCAACGAAAAAATCTTCTCCCATTTTTTACTCCGTTGGTTTATTCGTTTGTTGAATAGA
>JAZRLL010000049.1:0-5040 GCA_045646745.1 Christensenellaceae bacterium | reverse complement strand
AAACCGACTACTACGCAAGAGGATTTTTCGTTATAATCCGTAGTTATATTAAGCCCTGCGCTTTTTAACTCTTCTATAAACGACGCCGTACCTTGTGCGTAAATTAGAGCGTCCTTATATTTTTCTAAAAGCATCATAACGGTTGCGTTTGAAGAAGTAAAAAAATTGTTCTTATCGGCAACGATATTCATTTTATTAACTTTTTTAACGTAATCGTTTACTGATTTTGATGAGTTATTGGTTATAAAGACGTATTTACCACCGTTTTTCGTTATTTTGTCAAGAAGTTCTAAAACGCCGTCAAACAACTTATTGCCTAAATAAATAGTTCCGTCCATATCAAAAAGCCATAACTTTTTAGCATTAAAATCAAACAAGTCTTTATTAAAATAATCTTTCATTTTATCCTACTTGTGAAGTTGCTATTAAATTAACGCCTTCAACTATATTTTTTATAATAATATCGCCAATTTTTACCTTTTTATTAACGAAGACCTCGTTAATTTTTTGCATAACGGCGAAAATCTCAGTTTTTTTAATAGGAGCATCCGTTTTCACTGCGAGCATTTTATCAAAAGAAGTTTTAACCGTGCTAGTTAAAATTCTTTTAGGGCAAATCACTTCGTTTTCAGCGTATAATTTGCCTTTTTCGCATTTATTTCCGCTAACGGAAACCACATTACTATCTTTTATTAAAACTTTTATTGAACAACCCATAGGGCATTCTATACAGGTTAAAATTTTTTCTTCCATTTTATACCTCTACGTTAAGAATTATATCATCATTTAGGTTTTTAATCAAGTTAATAGGTAAAATAAGATTTTCCATTTCGCCGGGAACGACTATATTTTTAGTTTTTTCTAATATAATTTTATCCCCGCTTTTTAAAGTGATTTTAGCGTTTTTATAACTTCCGTTTACTCTAAAAAACAATTTAACGTATTTTTCGGCGTTCTTATCAATTTTTTGTGGCAAAACGTAAGATACGTTTTTGCCGTTAGTTGCATTTATAACGTCCCTTGCTTTTTCGCCGTTTTTAATATATTCGGCAACGGCTTTTCCCGTGAGTTCGGCTTCTTCGGAAACGAAATCAACAAGGTCGTGTACTTGTAAAACGTTTCCACACGCAAAAATTCCTTCAACGGAAGTTTCTCTATTTTCATAAACTACCGCGCCCTTGGTTTTAGGCGACAACTCTACGCCCGCATCTTTGGAAAGTTCGTTTTCTGGAATTAATCCAACCGAAAAAAGCACGGTATCGCAATCGTAATGAACTTCGGTGGACAAAATAGGTTTTTTATTTTCATCAACTTTTGCAATTTTTACACCGCTAACTCTATCTTTACCTTCTATTTCCGTTATAGTATGGCTAAGAAGAAGGGGAATATTAAAATCGTCTAAACATTGAGATATATTTCTTTTTAGTCCAGACGAATAAGGCATAAGTTCGCATACGGCGTGAACTTTTGCTCCTTCAAGAGTCATTCTTCTTGCCATAATAAGCCCAATATCTCCCGAGCCTAAAATAATAACGTTTTTACCGGGCATATATCCTTTAATATTAACGTATTTTTGGCAAGTTCCGGCAGAATATAAACCGGCAGGTCTTGTGCCAGATATATTTAACGCCCCTTTTGAACGCTCTCTACAACCCATAGCAAGAACTACTGCTTTTGCGGTAATAGTAAAAATTCCGTCAGTCTTATTTATTGCCGTAATTTGTTTATCTTTTGTTAAGGATAGAACGGTGGTGTTAAGTTTATAAGGGATATTTCTTTCTAAAACTCCTTCAATAAATCTATTTGCGTATTCTGGACCTGTTAAACTTTCTTTAAATCTTTGAAGTCCAAAACCGTTGTGTATACATTGGTTTAAAATTCCGCCAAGAGAATCTTCTCTTTCAATAATTATTAAATTTTTAACGCCGTTATCGTAGGCTGAAATGGCTGCCGCTAAACCAGCAGGTCCACCGCCTATAATTACAAGTTCGTACATTATTTAGTTCTCCCTATGATAATATTAGATTTGCCACCGCTTTTAGTAATGCTTTCAAGTGGAAGGTTTAGAGTGTTTGCAATAATTTCAGCAACTCTTGGCTGACAAAAACCACCTTGACATCTACCCATACCCGCTCTCGTTCTTCTTTTTACCCCGTCAATAGTTGTTGCTTTTGGGTTTTCTTTTACGGCTCTAATAATTTCGCCTTCAGTAATTTTTTCGCACCTACACACAATATTTCCATAAGTTGAATCTTTTTTAATAAGTTCATTTTTTTCTTCGTTTGACAATCTATTAAAGAAGTAATCTGGTTTTCTTATGCCGTTAAAGTTTATATTTTCGTTTAGAGTAAAGTGTTTGCTAACCAATTCTTCCACTACGAATTTTGAAATACTTGGAGCAGAAGTTAAACCGGGAGATTCAATTCCGGCAACGTTAATAAAGGACTTTGCTACCTTGCTTTCTTCAATAATGAAATCGTGTTTGTCGCAGTATGCTCTAACGCCTGAAAAAGAAGTTATAGTATTATAAAAAGGAACGTTTTGAGCCATAGAAGAAGCAGTATCTTTGATGATATTTAAGCCGTTTGAAGTAGTAATTGTTTCGTTATTTTCAATTTCTTCTGCGGTTGGTCCAAGTAAAATATTACCGTCTACCGTTTGAGTAATTAAAATACCCTTTCCACGCTTTGTAGGGGTGCAAAATATAGTATGACTTACAAAATCTTTGCTTTCTCTATCAAGTAATATATACTCGCCACGGCGAGCGCCTATTTTAAAGGAAAAATCCCCAACTAAATTTGCTATTTTTTGACTGCCGTATCCCGCACAATTTATAATTAACTTGCTTTCTATCTCTTTGCCATTAGAACTAGTAATAACGTATCCGTTTTCCGTTTTGGTAATTTTGCTAACTTCAAAATTTAGTTCTAATTTTGCGCCGTTGTCCATAGCGTTTCCAATAGACGCAATAGTTAATTCGTACGGACAAACAATTCCCGCACTTTTAGCGTATAAAGCGCCGATTGCTTTTTTAGAAAGATTAGGCTCTAATTTAAAAAGTTCTTCACTATCAATTATAGATAAATCTTTAATTTGATTTTCTTGACCTCTTTTTAATAAATCGTGTAGGGTATTGAGTTGTTCTTCTTCAAAAGCAATAACTAAACTTCCGTTATTTAAATATTTAACGCCAAGTTGCGAGCAATAATCTCTCATCATTTCAGCGCCCAATTTATTAAATTTTGCTTTGTTAGTCTTGGGAATAGCGTCAAAGCCAGCGTGAACTATTCCGCTGTTAGCCTTGCTTTGTCCCATACAAACGTCGCTTTCTTTTTCAAGCATAATAACGTTTAAATCGTATTTAGTAAGTTCTCGTAATATTGTGCCACCTATAACGCCGGCACCAATAACTGCTATATCAAACATAGTTCTCCCTTTATATATAAAAAATTTAATTGACAACCTATAATCTTGGTATTATAATATAATAAAAATAATCAAATAAGCAATATTTAAGTTTAAATTAATTAATTTTGACAATTATTTTGACCGAATAATCAAATTTAAACAATATTATTGCACGATTGGTCAAAAATGAAAGATAAAAAAGAAAAAGAAATTTTAGAGTTTTTACAAGACAAGCAATTTGCAACGGTAGAAGAAATTGCTAAAAGTTTATATTTATCAACTTCAACGGTAAGGCGTAAATTAAACGTTTTACAGCAAAGCGGACTAATTACGAGAACTCACGGTGGAGCAAAAGTTAACGATAGCAATATGAACCTTCCAGGCTTTACTTTTAGGTTTCACCAAAACGTAAAAGAAAAGCGAGATATAGCAAAAGTTGCGTTAAGTTTAGTAAAGGAAGGCGACGTTGTTTTTTTAGACGGCTCTACTTCGGCATTTTACGTTGCCACTTTTTTAAAATCGTTTAAAAACATTAAAATTATAACTAACGGGATAGACACGTTAAGCGAACTGTCAAAAACCAACTTAAAAGTATATTCAACGGGCGGGGCAATTTCAAGAACGAATAATTCCGTTTTAGTTGGATATCAAGGTGAAAGTACGGTTAACGAGTTCAATGCAGACGTAGTTTTCTTTTCCGTTGCATCAATAAGTAAAGACGGCAAGTTATACGATTGTTTTGAAGAAGAAATTCCAATGCGTAAAGCGATGTTAAAAAATAGCAGAACTAAAATTTTATTATTAGATAAAACTAAATATCAAGCACCCGCATCTTATTTATTATGCTCTTTAAACGACGTTGACGTTTTAATAACGGATAACGAATTAGACGGGTTTTTTACGCAAAAACCAAACGTAAAAATTATTAAAGTTTAAACGATATAATTATTGACTAAAAAAGCGTGAGTTAATCAAACTCACGCTTTGTTTTATTTAAATTACCTATTTAAATAAATAAAAATTACAAAATTACTTATTATTGTTTACCCCTAGCACCTGCACAAAATAGTGCTATAAATAACATTAAGTTTAAAAAAAGCACTATTCCGCTAAATACGAGTGCGGTAGTTGCAAGTCCTACACCGCCGTCTTTCCCGTCAACACCGTTAATTCCGTCTTTTCCGTCAATACCGTCAATTCCGTTTTTCCCGTCGTAAATTGTAAATGTCGTAATTTTTTCGCTATTAGAATAGATAATAGTAACGATGGTTGCCGTATTTTCGGCGTTTCTTTTAACTAAAACGTCTTCAATAAGTAAGGCTTCAACAACTACGTTTGGAGCGCTATGTCCGTTGTCGTCTAACTTAATACCCGCAGGGATTTTAACGCTTTCGTCCGTATTTTTAACTAAAACCATAACGTCATCTACCTTGGCGGTATTTAAGGCTTCGGTTAAAGTTTCGTATTTTTCTTCGCCTTCATCACAAGTGCCGTTTTTATTAGCGTCAATGAAAACAACAATTCTATTTTCGGCAATTTGTTGAGTTAAATCTTCGGGTTGAACAGAAATTAAAGTTGCGTCAAATTTAGAAACGTCCATTATTACTACGTCGTATATATCCGTAGCGTCAA
>JAZRLL010000048.1:0-3302 GCA_045646745.1 Christensenellaceae bacterium | reverse complement strand
AGTCAACCCTTTGCTCACCCGCAGAGCCTGCCCACGCAAAATGCACGAAGGTATCGTAAATTTCGCCGTTTGCAACGGCTTTTAACTCGTTAACGTTCGATATATCGCATTTTTTATACGTTAATAATGGATTAGACGTTAATCTTCTTGGACTTTCCAAAACGTCAAGTGCTAAAACTTTTACCCCTTGCGACAAAAAATAGTTAACGGTATAACTACCAACAAACCCGTCCGCCCCTGTAATAATTACGTTTTTCATAACTTATTCCTTTAATTTAAAAAATCTTTAATTTGCTTGTCCATACAAGCGCTCACGTCTTCACCGCTTGCCCAAACTTTTGCCCACTCAACCGTTTTTTCAACGGCAATATCTAAATTCCAGCGTGGTTTCCAACCGAAAGTCGTTTTGAGTTTAGTTGAGTCAAGTTTTAAAAAGTTGGCTTCGTGTGGACCGCCGTCGTGCTGATTTATCCACTTTAAATTTTCGCCCCATTTTGAAACGAAAACGTCAACTAACCTTCCCGTTTCATAACAATCGTCGTCATCTGGACCAACGTTGTAATAACCCGCGTAAGAAATATCTTCATATTGCTTTGAAGCAATCATTAAATACGCAAATAACGGCTCTAAAACGTGTTGATATGGTCTTGTAGAGAACGGATTTCTAACGATAACGTCCCTTTTTTCTATTCCTGCACGAACGCAATCCGGGATAATTCTATCATTAGCAAAATCTCCACCGCCAATAACGTTTCCTGCCCTAGCAGTTGAAATTGGAAGAGTCATTTTTCCGTCTTTATCCGTAAAAAATGACCTAACGTAACTATGTGTAACGAGTTCGGAACACGATTTTGAATTTGAATAAGGGTCGTATCCGTCAAGTTCTTCATCTTCACGATATCCTTCTGCCCTTTCTTTATTTAAATAAACTTTATCGGTAGTTACGTTTAAAAATGATTTTACGGTATTAGAGTTTCTAACACACTCTAAAATATTAACCGTTCCTAAAACGTTAGTTTCATAAGTATATTTAGGGTCTTTATAACTATCTCTAACGATAGGTTGAGCCGCTAAATGTAAAACTATTTCGGGTTTAGTCATGTCAAACGCTTTTTTTAAAGACTCGTAATCACGAATATCCCCTATAATAGACGTCATCATACTTTCAATACCTGAAATTTCAAATAAACTTGGGGTAGTTGGCGGGTTTAAAGAGTATCCCGTTACGTCGGCCCCTAAATTTATTAACATTTTACAAAGCCAAGAACCTTTAAAGCCCGTATGTCCCGTAATAAAAACTTTTTTACCTTTATAAAAATTTAAATCAAACGGCATAATTAATCCTCCCAAATTTTCCAAGGAGCATTACCGCTATTCCACAATTTTTCTATTTGTTCTTTTTCTCTTAAAGTATCCATACATTGCCAATAACCTTTATGTATAAAACTCATAAGTTCGTTATCTTGAACAAGGCGAACCATAGGCTCTTTTTCAAAAGACGTTTGGTCTCCGTCAATGTAATCAAATATTTTCGGTTCCATTACCATAAATCCAATATTGATAAGGTCGCCGTCTAAATCACTCTTTTCTCTAAAAGATTTAACTTTCCCATCCTTATCTAAATCTAAAACGCCTTTATTTTGCCCAAAGTTATAAACTGAAAGCGTTCCGATTTTTCCATGAGATTTATGATATTTAAGCAATTCGTTAAGGTTCACGTCTCCAACAGCATCGCCGTAAGTGAGCATAAACGCTTCATTACCAATATAGTCTTTTACCCTTTTGATACGTCCACCCGTCATAGTGTTAAGTCCCGTATCAACGATAGTTACTTTCCAAGGCTCAGTTCTTCTATTATGTATAGTAATTGAGTTTTCTTTGGTAAAATCAAACGTAACGTCGCTCGTGTTCAAGAAATAATCAGCAAACCACTCTTTAATAACGTGTTGTTTATATCCCGCACAAATAACAAATTCGTTAAAACCTTGCTCTGAATACGTTTTCATAATATGCCATAAAATTGGCTTCCCCCCAATTTCTATCATTGGCTTTGGTTTTAAGTGTGATTCTTCTGAAATTCTTGTTCCGAAACCACCTGCTAAAATAACTACTTTCATTTTTACTCTCCTATTTAATTTGCAAATTAAAGCAAATCTATCATATTTTCAATAGCGGTAATTGATTTTTCAACAGAAAAATAATCACCCCTGATTTTTGCCTTTTCTTTATAATCGTTTAAACTATTTTTAATAACGTTTTCAACGGCGTTATAAAGTTCGTTTTCGTCTTGATTAACAACTACGCCGTATTCGTTGTTATTTCCTAATAATTCGTATGCTCCACTACAATTAGTGCTAACTACCGGCGTACCAACGACTAAGGACTCCGTTACAGCCGTACTAAAACCTTCTCTGCGTGAAGAACAAACGAACAAATCTGCATTGGCAACGTATTTATACGGATTTTTGTTAAAACCTAAAAAGTGAACGGTATCTATAACGTTTAAATCTTTAACTTGCATTTTTAGTTCTTCTTCTAATCGCCCAGCACCCAAAATATACAAATGATTTTTAATCTTGTTATCTAAAAGTTTTTTGTGCACGTTTATTAAACGGTCAAAACCTTTTTCGTGAACGAGCCTTCCAACCGAAATTAAATTTACGTCGTTAGAAAACTCAAAATCTTGTAAACTTTCCTTTGCTAATTCACGGATTTTATCAGTTTCGTTTACGTTATATAAAACGATAGGCGGAGTTTTTAGTTCAACCAGCGACTCAAAATCTTTTTTAACCGTTTCAGCAACGCAAACTATTTTAGAAAACTTATTATAGCAACTATTCATTTCCTTAATAGAACGGAAACAATACGATGCTCCTTTTTTAGTGTGCTGTTCAACGTGTATCCAAGCAACTAATTTGCTATCTTCATACGGGCAACCCGAAGCAATTCTGCAAACAACACCTTCCAAATAAGCAACGACTATATCGTATCTTTTTTTAACTATTTTTTTATATAGTGTTTGGGGAGAAAAAAGTTTAAATATTTGAGAATTCCCTTTTAACTTTTTAGAAAAACCTTTTACATATTCAACGTCGTTTGGTAAATATTCTCTATTACTGCCAACATCAAAAATAGTTTGAATAGTAATTTTATATTTTTGCTTATTTAAATTTTTTGCCATATTTATCAGTACGCGTTCCGCACCGCCACCGCCTAAATCTGGAATTAAAAATAATATACTTTTCACAAATATCTCCTTAATATTTTAAATAGCCTACGAATAAGAAGTCCCCCATAACGTA
>JAZRLL010000047.1:0-6263 GCA_045646745.1 Christensenellaceae bacterium | reverse complement strand
GAACAATTGCTATTTTAATTCCAATAGTTAGTTCTATGTTCACTATATCAAGTGCAATTGAAACGGTTTGTGTTTCCGCTTTTCTTGCAGGTGCGGTTTGTGGCGACCACTGCTCACCTATTTCAGACACGACTATTATGTCAAGCGCAGGCGCAGAGTGTGAACACTTAAATCACGTTTCTACTCAAATACCTTACGCTATTTATATTGCGTTAATTTCCTTTGTATGTTTCGTGATTGCAGGCTTTATTCCAAATGCGTTTATTATGCTTCCACTTAGTATTGCAATTATGATTGGCTCGTTATTCGTAACTAAATCAATCGCTAACAAATACTACGCTAAAAAATCTAAATAATTTATTGAAATAAATTAACAAAAAATAACGCACTATATTTTGCAGACTGCAAAGTATAGTGCGTTTTTATTACTTATTAATTTTATTAGAATATTCCAACGATAGCGCTTAACGCTGCTATTAATACGAAAAGAGTTGTTGAAACGGTAGACATCATTTTAATAAATATGTTTAATGCAACGCCTACAACGTCTTTACGAGTATCACCTATCGTATCGCCAACGACAGCCGCTTTGTGTGCCTTAGAGCCTTTTAAATGGCCTTCTAACTTACCGCTTTCAATGAACTTTTTAGCGTTGTCAAAAGCACCGCCAGAGTTGCCCATAAAGATTGCTCTTGGAATAGCCGTTATAGTAGAACCAATCAAAATGCCTAAAACGAAGTTAACACCTAATATTGCTCCGCCAACGAGTGGAACTGCAAGCGCAATAATTGAAGGAATTAACATTCTCTTTAATGCAGAAGTAGTTGCTAAACGAACTAATTCGTTATAGTCTGGGTCAATTTTACCACTTAAAACGTCTGGGTTAGAAAGTTGTCTATCGCCAACGTCTGCAAGTTCTTTTGCTGAGCGAATAGTGTTATCGGTTAACATAGCCGTAAAGAATTCAATAAGTGCTCCACCAACGATTAAACCAACTAACACAGGTAATATCAAGTCAATTTTATCAAATTGCGGAATACTTATACCTAAACCAGAATAGTTTCCGATAAATGCAAAAATAAGTGAAACGGTTGCAAATGCGGCACTTCCGATTGCAAAGCCCTTTCCGATTGCAGCGGTAGTATTACCAACAGCGTCAAGTTTATCAGTTATTTTACGAACTTGTGGGTCTAAATGACAAGATTCTGCAAGTCCACCCGCATTGTCCGCAATAGGTCCAAACGCATCAATAGAAACGGTAGTTGCAACGAAAGAAAGCATTCCAAGTGAAGAAATAGCAATTCCGTAAATTCCACATAAAAGACCTGATACGCAAAGTGAAATCGCAATTACGACTATTGGGAATAAACAAGAACGAGAACCTACTGCATCACCTTTGGTTACTAAAAAGGCTTCGCCGTCTTTTGCAAATTCGGCAATTTCTTGCGTTGGTTTAAACGAATCGCTAGTATAGTATTCAGTAATAGCACCAATAGCAACACCGCTTAAAATACCTAATATTGCACAAACCCAAGGCGAAATCCAGCCTATTTTAAAGCCCAAAGCACTAAGTAAATCTCCATCAGTTGACGAGAACGCCAAATAAGACGCTACACCGCAAGTTATTATAGAAATGCCCGCAGATATGTAAGTTGCAAGGTTTAGTTCCTTAGACGGATTGTCGCCCATCTTTTTAATAAAGGCGTAAATTAAACCGATTAAACAACCTATAAGTCCGCCACCAGCAATTACGAGTGGGAATACGTATGAAGATACGAAAAATGCGTTAGTTATATTCGCTTGGCTTAAAAATCCAATAGCAACGATTAACGAAGCCGACATAGTTGCAACGAAACTTTCTAAAAGGTCAGAACAGTTTCCCGCTATATCGTTAACGTTATCACCGATAAAGTCCGCAATAATGTTTGGAACACGAGCATCGTCTTCTGGTAAATCGTTTCTGATTTTACCTAAAATATCCGCAGAAATATCCGCTGCTTTGGTGAAGTTTCCACCAGCAACTCTATTAAACATCGCTACCGTTGAACAACCCAAAGAATAAGTCGTTATACGCATAATTGAAGTATTAGTAAGTAACGAGTCAATCCAAACGATACCACAACCGTTAAAACTTTGAAGTCCGAGTGCAGTTGCAGTTTCTATATCTTGTGGGCCCAATCCACTAATTAAAACTACCAAAACGATACCTAAAAGACCTAACGCTTGAACGGATAAACCACTAATTGAACCGCCTAATAAAGCCGTTTTTACCGTTTTTTGAACGGATAAGGTTTCTCTTGCAACGTTTGCAGTTCTAACGTTTGCGTAAGTTGCACTCTTCATGCCTAAAATACATACCGTACTAGACATTAATGCGCCAAGTATATACGATAAACCACTAAATTTTTCAATAAATAGAGTGAACAACGTTGAAATAACCGCAATTACTATTACGATTATAACAAACTCTTTCTTTAAGAAAACGTTTGCACCTTCTCTAATAATAGCACTCATTTTAACCATACGGTCAGTGCCTTCACTCATTTTTTTGATTTTAAAGTAATTTATTACTACGTAAATAATTGATAATACGCATAGGCCGATAATTAAATATAGCCAAATATTACTCATAAAATACTCCTTTTAAACGCTTTTAAAAAAAGACATTTTTTTTAGTATAACATAAATAAATAAAAAAGTTAAATAAATTTATTTAATTTATTTCTTTTTTTAGAAATTTTTGCAACTTTTTAATATTTTTTTTAAAAAAATAAATAAAAAACACGATATTTTCCTTTTTTGAAAACGTCGTGCTTTTATTTTAAGTTTTTAGTTTTATACTCCCGTAGAGCCGAAACCACCGCTACCCCTTACGGTATCATCCAACTCGTCAACTTCTTGATACTCGCAAGGATAATAATCGGCAATTACCATTTGAGCAATTCTTTCGCCTTTTAATACTTTTTGCGGTTCTTTTCCATGATTGTGAAGTGCAACTTTAACTTCGCCACGATAATCGCTATCAATAACACCTACTTTGTTTGCTGGGGCTAATCCCTTTTTGCAAGCCAATCCGCTTCTTGCATAAATTAGACCTACTTTATATTCTGGAATTGCTACTGCTAAACCCGTACCGATAAACGCCGTTTGATTTGGCTCAATAATTAAATCTTCTTCTGCGCTATAAAGGTCTGCACCCGCAGAAAATTGCGTTCCAAACGTTGGAATTTGAGCATCTTTATTCAATTTTTTAAATTTTATTTGTAATTTTTGCATATTAATCATTAAAATCGTATAAAACGACTTCCCCCTTTTTTAGTGATTTTTGAACGTCTATTATCCTTTGATTTTCAGAGCCCCTAAATTTAAGCGAAATGTTTTTTTGGCTTTCTATAAACCTTCCATCAACGAGCACGTCAATCAAAGAAAGAATTTTATACGTTTCTTTTATTTTTGCCCTGCTTTCGTTTAAAAGTTCTTTATCAAATAAATAACCCGTATAACACCAAATATCTTTGCCCTTTACTTCCTTTTTAACCCTTTCTAAAAACGGCAAAAGGGCTTTTTGATTGTCCGGCTCAAAAGGTTCGCCACCAAGTAAAGATAGCCCGTCGCAAAACTCGTTTTTAAGCGAATTTATTATTTCGTTCTGGGTTTCTATATCAAAGGGCTTGCCATAAGAAAAATCCCACGCTTCTTGATTAAAACAGCCCTTACAACGGTGAGTGCAACCCGAAACGAATAAAGAAGTTCTTATTCCCAAGCCGTTTGCTATATCGTTGTATTTTATAGTTGCGTAATTCATAGTTTAATTCTCTTATATTTAAAGAAAATCTTTTGAAATTTTTCAAAAGATTTTCACTATTTTTTAAAGGTGTAAAACCCTTTCTTTAATTTCTTGCGTTCTACCTTGATTCCAATATTGCGTGCCAATGTATCCACAAGTTCTTCTTGCTACGTTCATTTTAGTTTGGTCGGTATTACCGCATTTTGGACATTTCCAAATAAGTTTACCGCCTTCGTCCGTAACTATTTGAATTTCGCCGTCATATCCACAGCATTGACAATAGTCGCTCTTTGTATTGAGTTCCGCATACATAATATTGTCGTAAATAAATTTCATAACTTTAAGTACGGCTGGAATATTGTGTTGCATATTTGGAACTTCTACGTAACTTATTGCTCCACCTGGGGATAATTGTTGAAATTCAGATTCAAGTTTTAATTTATCAAAAGCGTTAATTTCTTCGGTAACGTGAATATGATAACTATTAGTAATGTAGTTTTTATCCGTTACACCTGGAATAATTTTAAAGCGTTTTTGTAAACATTTAGCAAATTTATAAGTTGTGCTTTCAAGTGGAGTTCCGTATAAAGAATAATCAATATTCTCTTCTTGTTTCCACTTATTAGTGTATTCGTTGAGTTTCTTCATTACGAGTAAGCCGAACTCTTTACCTTCTTTTTCGGTGAGTTTTTTACCCGTCATATAATAAACCGTTTCCCATAAACCTGCATAACCTAAGGAAATCGTTGAATAGCCACCGTGTAAAAGTTTATCAATTTTTTCGCCCGGTTTAAGCCTTGCTAACGCTCCGTGTTGCCATAAAATTGGCGCTGCGTCAGATAACGTTCCCGTAAGTCTTTCGTGCCTACATTGTAAAGCCCTATGACAAAGTTCAAGTCTTTCATCAAATATTTTCCAAAATTCATCTAAATTTTTAAATGAAGATAAAGCAACGTCTACAAGGTTAATCGTTACAACGCCTTGGTTAAATCTTCCGTAATATTTAGGCTTTCCGTTTTCATCAAGGAAAGGTGTTAAGAAAGAACGACAGCCCATACAAGTATAACAATGACCTTCGCCGTTTTTGTCTTTTTTGAGTTCCTTCATAACCTTTTCAGAAATGTAGTCTGGAACCATTCTTTTTGCAGTACATTCTGCGGCAAGTTTAGTAAGATAGAAAAACTCGCTATCTTCGTGGATATTTTGTTCTTCTAAAACGTAAATGAGTTTTGGGAAGGCTGGCGTAATATAAATTCCATCTTCATTTTTTACGCCCTTAATTCTTTGCTTTAACGTTTCTTCAATCATTATAGCAAGGTCTTGTTTTTCCCTTTCATTTTTTGCTTCGCCCAAGTACATAAATACTGTAATAAACGGCGCTTGACCGTTAGTAGTCATAAGCGTTACAACTTGATATTGAATAGTTTGGATACCCTTTCTAATCTCGTCTCTAACACGCTTTTCAGTAATAACGTCAACGGCTTTTTCATCTAACTTAACGTTAGCGGAATTAAACTCATCAATAACTTCAAGTCTAATTTTTTCCCTTGAAATTTGAACGAAAGGCGCTAAATGTGTAAGGGATATACTTTGACCGCCGTATTGTGAAGACGCAACTTGCGCAATAATTTGCGTAGCAATATTACAAGCAGTTGAAAAACTATGTGGCTTTTCAATCATCGTGCCAGAAATTACCGTTCCGTTTTGAAGCATATCTTCTAAATTTACAAGGTCGCAGTTATGCATATGTTGAGCGTAGTAGTCGGAATCGTGGAAGTGAATTAATCCGTCTTCGTGTGCCTTTACTATGTCTTGCGGAAGTAAAATTCTTTTAGTTATATCCTTTGAAACTTCGCCCGCCATATAGTCCCTTTGAACGCTATTAACGGTTGGATTTTTATTAGAGTTTTCTTGCTTTACTTCTTCGTTATTACACTCAATTAAAGTTAAAATAGTATCGTCAGTCGTGTTGGTTTTTCTAACGAGTTGCCTTTTATAACGATAAGTAATATAAGTTCTTGCTAAATTGTACGCACCATAACGCATAATTTCGTTTTCAACAAGGTCTTGAATTTCTTCTACTCCTAACGACCTTGTTCTTTTAGAACAAATATATTCAACTCTTTCTGCAAGTTCTTTAATTTGGTATTCGTTGAGCCTATCACTTTCAATAACTTCGTTATTGGCTTTAACTACCGCACCAATAATTTTATCCAAGTCAAAGTCTGCTTCTTTACCACTTCTTTTGATTATTTTCATACTCGCTCCTAACTAAATTCAGTAATTTTTATAATATTATATCTTCCTATTTTAAAGGCGTATTAGTAGTATATCATACTTTATATTTTTTAAGTGTTGCAAATGCAACATTTTTATAATTTTTTAGAAAAAATACACAATATATTGTATTTAAAAAAATTTTTAAACACCAAATATGCACAATAAAACTGAATATTGCATATATTTTGGGCATTTT
>JAZRLL010000046.1:0-2683 GCA_045646745.1 Christensenellaceae bacterium | reverse complement strand
AATCATTTCATCTATATTTATGTTTAATATGGTGGGTTGTAGCAAAGAAGAATCTAGTATAATTAAAGGTTATACGGGCAAAGTTACAGGTGTTGATATTTACCTTATGGCTCTTGTTTGTGAAGAACTTGATATGAAAATGGAAGTTAACGACGTTGACTTTAACGGTATCGTTGGTGCCGTAGCAACAAAAGACAATGCGGTTGGCGCTGCTGGTATTACTATTAACGATGAAAGAAAAACACAAGTTGCTTTCTCTAATCCATACTACAATTCAGTTCAATATATCGTAAGTAAAGATTCACAAGCGTACACTTCTTTTGAACAATTAGCCGGAAAGAAAATCGGTGTTCAAAAAGGTACTACGGGTGCTTTAATGGTTGCTGATGCTATTGAATCAGGTGTTTTAAAAAATACGGGTGCAACTTGCCTTGAATACAATACCGGTGCAGTTGCGTTTACTGCTATGAAAGCAAATAAATGTGATTTCGTTGTTATTGACGAACTTCCTGCTAAAAAATTAGTTTTAAATCAAAGTTCATACGTTGCTAACGCAGTTAGCGGTATTGAAGTTGAAGAATATGGTTTATGCGTATCACAAACTTCTTCAATGAAGGAAACAATTATTGCCGCTATGAACAAAGTTATTAATGAAGCGGAAATTGACGTTATCGTTGCTTACTTTACAAGCGTTGCTAATGATGAAAAACCTTCTGTTTCATTAAATACTGTTAACCTTTCTGATAATAAAGGTGGAACTATTGAAGTTTATACTTGTTCAGGTTTTGAACCATACGAATTCGTAATTGACTAATATATAAAACAAATTACTAGAAGCAGAGCAAACGCTCTGCTTTTAGGTGTTAAAGGAATAAAATGTTTGATAATTTAAGTAGAGATATATATAATGCGTTAATTAAAGGGGATAGGTGGACTAGATATTTAAATGGTCTTTCTAAAACTTTAATTATTTCTTTGGGAGCAATATTATTAGGCTGTTTAATCGGTATTATTGTAGCATTAATAAAATTTAACAATAAAAAATTTAAATCTTTTAAAATTTTAAGTAAAATTTCTGATATTTATTTGGCTGTATTTAGGGGAACACCCGTATACGTTCAGTTGCTTATAATGTTCTTTATCGTTTTAACTAATTTAGAATCAATGTGGGTTGCCATTATAACCTTTGGTATTAATAGTGGTGCTTACGTTGCCGAAATAGTTCGTTCTGGTTTAGAGAGTGTTGACGATGGTCAAATTGAAGCAGGAGCATCGCTTGGACTTAGCAAAATTCAAATAATGATACATATTATATTGCCACAAGCAATTAGAACGGCGTTGCCACCACTTTGCAACGAGTTTATAGCGTTAATAAAAGAAACGTCAATAGTTGGAACTATTGGTGTAATTGATATGACCAAGGTTGCCGAACAAATTATAGCAAGAACGTACGAACCGTTTGTTCCTTACATTTTTACGGCTTTATTATATTTAGTTATAGTTATCGTTTTAACTTACTTATTAAAACTTTTAGAAAGGAGGCTTGCTAAGAGTGATAGAAAATAACGTTATTTTAAAGACTGAAAAATTATGTAAATATTTCGGAGACAATAAAGTTTTAAAGGGTATAGATTTAACTATCAATAAAGGAGACGTAGTTGCAATAATCGGACCATCTGGTTGCGGAAAATCTACTTTTTTAAGATGTTTAAATCTTTTAGAAACTCCAAGTGCCGGCGAAATTTTATTTGAAGACAATTACGTTTTTAAACTTTTTAGTATTTATACGAGCGAAGAAATTAAAGGGCTTAATCTTCAACTTAAAAAGGCAACTAATGAAGAAAAAGAGGGCATTTTAGCAAAAATTTCCGAGTTAAAAGTTGCTTTGAAAGAACAAAAAATAGAAGAAAAAAAGGTTAAAAAAATAATAAATAGGTCGCTTGAAAAACACCGTCAAAAAATTGGTATGGTTTTTCAACAATTCAATTTGTTTCCTCATATGACCGTATTAAAAAATATAACCTTAGCACCTATTAAACTCAAAAAAATGCCAAAAGAAGAGGCTGAAAAATTAGCACTTGAACTTTTAGATAAGGTAGGTCTTAAAGATAAAGCGGATATGTATCCATCTTCGTTATCAGGTGGTATGAAGCAAAGAGTTGCTATCGTTAGGGCACTTGCTATGGAGCCTGACGTTATGCTATTTGACGAGCCAACTTCGGCATTAGACCCTGAAATGGTTGGTGAAGTTTTACAAGTTATGCGTGATTTAGCAAAAGAAGGTATGACTATGGTTGTCGTTACACACGAAATGGGCTTTGCAAGAGAAGTTGCTTCAAGCGTTGTGTTTATGTTTGACGGCGTTATTGCAGAACAAAATTCGCCAAAGGAATTTTTTGAAAATCCTAAAAATCCAAGGCTTAAAGAGTTTTTGTCAAAAGTTTTATAGTATAAAAAGCGACTTTAAAGTCGCTTTTTATTTTTTAATTGACTAAATTAAATTATTGTGCTATTATAAGTTAAAGGAGTTTTAGTTATGAGAGATAAAGAAATTTACGATAGTTTTGAAATTTTAACTATGAGTTTAGAAAATGGCGAGCAAGTTGATTTTTATGAAATTGCAACGCTTGATTACGAAGAAAAAAGTTATTCTATATTACAACCCGTTGAACTTTTAGAAGGT
>JAZRLL010000045.1:0-11968 GCA_045646745.1 Christensenellaceae bacterium | reverse complement strand
ATCCGACTTGATAAATAAAAACTGATACGAATATTATTAATATTAAAAAAAGTGGTAATAAAATTTTAAAGATTTTTTTGTATTTCACTAATAACCTCTATAACTTTTTCTTTTAAAGACGTTAAATCCTTATCGTTAGTAATTATAGTATGATTATTTTGTGATAAATTTTCATAATTAAACTGATTTTTTATTATTTTATTAATTTCACTTTCAGATAAACCGTCTCTATTTAAAACGCTTTGAATTCTATCTTTAAGCGGGCGAATTACGATTATTATATTATCGTAATAATTTTCAAAGCCACTTTCAAACAAAAGCGGAACTTCGTTAAAAACAAAGCCACCGTACTCTTTACTTTTATTAAACATTTCTTGCATAATAATCGGGTGCGTAGTTTTATTTAATATTTCAAGCATTTCTTTATTATTAAAAACCTTATTAGACACTTTTTCACGAGAAAAAACTTCGCCGTTTTTATATGGAATATTTAAAGCATGGTAAATTTTTTTAACGAAATCAGAATTTTTTATTAAATTTTTATAAATTTCATCTGCACTTAAAACGGGGAAACCTAAATCTTTTAAGATTTTACAAACGGCAGATTTTCCACTACCTATTCCACCCGTTATTGCAATTATTCTATTACTATTTTGCATCGTACCAAGATTTTCCTATGCTTACTTCAACCGTTAAAGGAACTCTAAGTTTAACGGCGTTTTCCATTTCTTCTTTTAAGATTTTAGAAACTTTTTCGCTATCTTTTTTATTTGCGTCAACAATTAATTCATCGTGAACTTGCATTATAAGTTTAGCGTCAGGACACTCTTTTTCAAGTCTGTTATAAACGTTTATCATCGCAATTTTAATAATGTCGGCGCTACTTCCTTGAAGAGGCATATTCATAGCCGCCCTTTCGCCGAAACTTCTTAAATTGTAATTTGGCGAATTAATTTCTTTTATAACCCTTTTTCTACCTAAAATAGTACTTATATAGCCGTTTTCTCTTGCGGTTTCAACGTTTTTTGTCATATAATCTTTAACGCTTTTATAAGTTTCAAAATATCTATCTATATATTCTTTTGCCTTTTTAGGACTAATTTTTAGGTTTTTAGAAAGTCCGTATTCACTAATTCCGTAAATGATACCAAAATTTACCGCCTTTGCACTTCTACGCATTTGACTATCTACTTTATTAAGTGGCACACCGAAAACTTGGCTTGCAGTGATTGAGTGAATATCTTCTTCGTTATTATAAGCGTCAATTAACTCTTTTGATTCACTAAAATGAGCAAGCAATCTAAGTTCAATTTGCGAATAATCGGCATCAATTAAAACCCTATGTTCGCCCCTTGCAACAAACATTTTTCTAAGTTCTTTGCCTTCTTCGTCTCTCACGGGAATATTTTGTAAGTTAGGCTCTTTTGAAGAAAGCCTACCCGTTTGCGTTAACGTTTGATTAAAAGACGTATGCACGAGCCCCGTGTTTTTATCAACGAGTGGTTTTAAGCCTTCAACGTAGGTTGAATACAATTTTTGCAAAGTTCTATGTTTTAAAATTAAAGGGATAACGGGGTGTTCGTTTTGAATTTCTTCTAACGCTTCGGCGTTGGTCGTGTAGCCACCCGTTTTGTTCTTTTTAGTTTTTGTTAAACCTAATTTAGTAAATAAAATATCCGAAAGTTGTTTTGGAGAGTTTACGTTGATTTTTTCACCTAACGTCTCGTCAATTTCAGCGTTTAATTTATCAAGTTTATTTTTGTAAATTTCGCCAAGCGATATTAGTTCGTTTAAGTCTATTTTAAATCCCGCCTTTTCCATTGAAAGTAAAACTTTTGATAAAGGTAATTCAACTTCGCTATAAAGTTTTAAAACGTTTTCTTTTTTTAGTTCTTCGTATAAATTATTTGATAAACTATATAAAGAACTTGCAGGAGTTTCCGTATCAAAATTAAAATAATATAACGTATCAAACACGCTATCTTCTTTTCCCGAAAAATCAACTAAATACCTTTGAATATCAACGTCGTCATAACTTGCTTTTAAGGTTATATCAAACTCACTTATTATATCGCAAAATTTTTTAACGGAATATAAAATCACCTTTTTACTAGGATTTTCTAAAAAGTCTTTTAAGGATAAAATTGCCCTATCGTAATCAAAGCCTTCATCAAAAAAGGTTTCTTTTATTTTTAAAAGGTATTCCTTTTGATTATTTGAAGATAAATAAATGTTTTTATCTAAAATAATTGCGAGTTTTTCGTTTTTTAAAATTTCGTTAAGTTCTTCTGAATTTTTTATTTCAACGATAGTAATTTGACTTTTTTTGCTTACTTGTGAAGAAGTTTTTTCAAAGATTTCTTCCCTTTTTAAAAAGCCCCTGAAATCAAGTTCAGCAAACACTCTTTTAACTTCGTCAGTAAAAGGATATTTATAAAGCATATCTTCAATTTTAAGTGGAATTTCAACGCAGGTGTTGATAGTTGCGAGTTTTTTACTTAAAAACGCAGACTCTTTTCCGCTAATGATTTTTTCTTGAAGTTTACCTTTAAAATCGTCTAAATTTTCGTAAATATTTTCTACACTAGTATATTTTTGAATTAAAGAAAGCGCAGTTTTTTCGCCCACGCCTAAAATTCCAGGGATATTATCAGAATTATCCCCCATACAAGCCTTTAAATCAATTATTTGACTTGGTAAAATACCCGTTTTTTCTAGGAAATTTTGGTTGTTATATTCGTCAACGTCAGATATCCCCCTTTTTGTGAAATAAATTGAAGTTGAACTATCTACAAGTTGGAAACTATCTTTATCCCCCGTTATAATAATAGTTTCGCCCTTGTATCTTTTAGATAACGTTCCAATAATATCGTCTGCTTCAATACCTGCTTTATCAAAAATACAAATTCCCATTTTTTGCAAAACTTCTTTTAAAAGTGGAATTTGCGGACGCAAATCATCGGGCATAGGTTTTCTCGTACCTTTATACTCTTTGTATATTTCGTGCCTAAAAGTTGGTTCTTTTCTATCAAAGGCAACTAAAATATATTTAGGAGATAAATCGTTAATAGTTTTAATTAGCATGTTAATAAAGCCAAAAACTGCGTTAGTTGGCCTTCCGCTTTTATCCGAAAGTGGCGGTGTTGCGTAAAAAGCACGATTTATTAAACTATTACCGTCAATTAAAAGTAGTTTTTCCATAATTTCCTTGTAAATTAGCAAAAAATATTTGCCTTTTAAAAATTTGTGTGCTATTATAATAGCACGATTAAGTATATTATGTCATAAAATAATAAAAAAATCAAGATTATTTAATTATTTTTAAGCCGGAGTGGTGGAATGGCAGACGCGATGGACTCAAAATCCATTATGGGCGACCATGTGTGGGTTCAAGTCCCACCTTCGGCACCAATTAAAAACGACCAAAAAATTGGTCGTTTTTCTTATTCTTTAACTACGTATTTTTTTATTATTCTTTAACTACGTATAATATTATATTGCCCGTGTCGGTAGTTATGTTGCACTTACCACCCTGAGTAGAGTTTGGAACGTTAACCTTTCCCGTACCCGATTTAGCCGTAAACACCTTGTTTGAAAGTATACTACCCTTAACGTTGCCCGTTGACGTTTTAACGTAAATTTCATATGCGTCGCTGTTTTCAAATTTTACGTTGCCCGTACTTCTTGAAATTGAAAACTTTTCGCTTGCAATAACGTTTTTTAAATAAACGTTTCCCGTATTTCCGCTTGTTATAAGATTTTTGCACTTAATATTGTTTAAACTTACGTTGCCCGTAGACACTTTTACCTTAACTTCGGTTTTACAATAAACGTTAGTTAAACTAACGTTGCCCGTGCTACAAGAAATTTCAACGTTTTCAAACTTGAAATTGTTGTCAATTTTAATATTTCCCGTTTTTTCATTTATCGTAATAGACGAGTATTCGTTTTCAGGTAAATATACGGTTATTTTAGGCGTTGAAAAATTAATTGCTATATGCTCGTACCACTTTCTTGTGTCAATGACTTTAATTGTAAGCGTATCGTTTTCTACCGATACGGAGTGTTTCACCTTTTTCATTTCATAGCAAACGACTTTACTTTCGTTATTTATAGATTTTTCAATAATGATATCCGCTGTGTCTGAATTTATTAATATATTGCTAAAATTATCGTTTATTACGTAACTATTATTTTCATATTTTACGGTGTTAAGTTTCTCAAAATCCCAGCCGTTTATACTCATAATAACCGTAAACCCAATTATACCAATTACTGATAAAATAACGGCTATTTTCAACCAAATACTCATAATTAAATCTCCTTTTTAATAAAAAGTTTCTTTACGCTTAAAACAAGGTTTTTGCCAACTAAAATTATACCTTTCGTTGCTAATTTAGATAAATAATATAAGAAAATTGAAAGTCCTAAACACAAAACTCCCGCACTTTCTACGGCAACTCCTGAAAGAGTATTACCCCTAATAATAAAGAAGACACCCGCTAATATTCCCGCAACACCGCAAGCAATTAACGATACGAACACCGCCCATACGGAAATTATTAATGCTATAAACGATGCGTAAAGCGAAAAAATCACCGCAAATGCACTAATTAGTAAAGAAAACCATATTGGAGAGCCAACCACTAATAAAATTATTTCTAACCCCTTTAAACTTCTTTTGGGTTTTAATTTTTCAGTAGTAATTTTAAGTAAAGAAATGCTTTTTAAAATTTGCTCTGCAACGTAATCAACCGACCCAACGCTTAAAACGGCTTCTTTTTCGGTTAATCCTTCTTCTATTTTATCGTCAATTATTTCGCTATAAAAACTAATGCTTTCTTCAACTTCGCTTATAGGCAAGCCCGATAATTTAAACCTAAGCGCCATAAAAAATTGATTTTTATTCATCTTTCTTGCCCTCCTTACTAACAAAATTATAAATTTGAGTGATTTCACGCCACTCTTCTAAAAAGTCTTCAATGCGACCAATACCCGCCTTTGTTATACGATAATACTTTCTTAATCTACCGCAGTGCTCACAAGAGCGGACGGTTAGCATTTTAGAACTTTCTAATCTTTTAAGTATAGTGTATAACGTTGACTCCGACATTTCTATATAAGGTTTTATTTGCTTTATAATGTCGTAGCCGTACGAATCTTTATTTTTAATTGCGGTTAATACGCACACGTCTAATAACCCACGTTTTAATTGAGCATCCATTTAATACTTCTCCTTACATAATACATCGTATCACGAAGTATTATATTTGTCAAGCGACTTACATATAAAAATTTACATAAAAAATAAAACTCGGCTAAAAGCCGAGTTAAATTTTAATAACAGTAAAATTATTTTAAATATTTAATTAAGTTTTCAATAACGGGTTCAAATTTAGCGCCGTACCAATGCTCTTTATCGCTCGCCGTTTCTTTAATACAATCAACGGTATAATCACCTGCAATTTTAGCTGATTCTATTGAAGATTTGCCTTTTAACATAGCACCTACGAAAGCAGAAGAGTAAATATCGCCCGTTCCGTGACAACTATTTGGAAGTTTTTCGTGTTCGTAGTAATTATAAACTCCGTTTTCAACTACTACTATTCCCAACTTATCTACTTTATAAGAAACACCTGTTAAAACTATATTTTTAATACCTAAGCCTTGCATTTTATTAATTAACAAGTCAATGTATGCTCTATCGTATTTTTCTTTATACTCCACACCCGTTAAAAAACATGCTTCGGTAATATTAGGAATAATATAGTCTGCATTTTTACAAAGTTTAACCATTTCGTTAACGTAGTCTTGGTCAAAGCCCGGATACAATTTTCCGTTGTCTGCCATAGCAGGGTCAACAAATATTAAGCCGTTATCTTTTTTAGTACTATTAAAAACTTCTATAACGTAAGCAATTTGTTTAGCACTGCCTAAATAACCGGTATAAATTGCGTCAAATTTAATATTTTCTTTAACCCAATGATTTTTAATATCGGGGATATCGTCAGTTAAATCTCTAAACGTAAATCCTTTAAAACCCGCAGTATGAGTAGAAAGTACTGCCGATGGCAATATTGCAGTTTCAATACCGCAAGCCGATAAAATTGGTAATGCAACGGTTAAGGAGCATTGCCCCACACACGAAATATCTTGTATCGTTAAAACTCTATTGTATGACATTTTTAATTTCTCCTTTGATTTGTAATGTAAATTTTAAGCAACGATTGTTTTTACTTTATCAAATTCTTCTTCAATTTCTTTGCTTGGTTTTTTAGTTAAGAGTGAACCGATAACTATTGCTAAACAAGATAAAATAAAGGCTGGAAGTAATTCGTAAATTCCAAATAATGGAATCGTGCTTGATAATAATTTATTTAACACAAGTTTCCAAACGAACACGGAAACACCACCCGTTAACATACCTGCGATTGCACCTGCTTTGTTCGTTCTCTTCCAGAACAATGAGAAGAGCATAATAGGTCCAAACGTTGCACCGAAACCAGACCAAGCAAACGATACGATATTAAATATAATGCTATTTTCGTCCCAAGCAATAATTATACCTATAATTGCAATTAAAACAAGAACTATTTTTGATAAAATCATTACCTTCTTTTCAGATACTTCTTTATCTTTTTTAATAATTCCCTTATAAATATTAACTGAAACCGCAGAAGAAGCGATAAGTAAATAAGAGTCCGAAGAACTAATAGTAGCCGCTAAAATACCGGCCATAATTAAGCCTGCAATAATTGGTAAGTATGTAGTTGAAAATACTATTAAAATATTTTCTGCACCCGTTTTAGAAGTTAAAATAGCATTGTCGCCAAGCAACGTTCTTCCAATAATACCAATCATAACGGCTGCAACCAAAGAAATCACGCACCAAGACGTAGCAATAATTCTTGAACGCCTTAATTCTTGTGGCTTTCTTATTGCCATAAATCTAAGAAGTACTTGTGGCATACCAAAATATCCAAGTCCCCAAGCGAGCATAGAAAACATATTCAAAACACCGTAAGGCGATGCATTATTAAATAATGCAACTCCGTTTTGAACTATTTGTTGACCATTAGCATCTACCGTTGGATTAGCAATTTGAGTTATTGAAAAATATCCTGGAATAGCCTTTGCGTTTTGTATAACAACGCCTAACCCCCCCGCGTAAACTATACCAACGATTATAACGATTAATAACGCAACTATCATTACTATTGCTTGCATAAAGTCTGATACGCTTTCTGCTAAAAATCCGCCGATAATAGTGTATGCTACTACGAAAACTGCACCGATTATTAAAGTTAAGTGATAGTCCCAACCAAATAACGTGCTGAATAATTTCCCGCAAGTAACGAAACAACTTGCTGCATAAACGGTAAAGAAAACTAAAATAAATAATGAAGCAATTCCCATTATAACTTTTTTATTTTCTTTGAACCTATTACTGAAAAAGTCTGGAACGGTAATTGAGTTTCCTGCAACTTGGGAATAGTTTCTAAGCCTTTTTGCAACGATTAACCAATTTACGTAAGTTCCAATTGCTAAACCCAAAGCAGTCCAGAAAGCGTCTGCTAATCCACACCAATACGCAACTCCTGGAAGTCCCATTAAAAGCCAACCAGACATATCCGATGCTTCGGCACTCATTGCGGCTACCCAAGGGCCTAATGACCTACCGCCTAAAAAGTAATTCTCTGAACTTTTTTGTGAACGTTTGTAAAAATAAACACCTATACCAATAACGGCAAACATATAAAGTACCATTATTATAAAAATTTCAACGTTTTTCATAAAATTTCTCCAAAAAATTTAAAATTTTATTTATTATAACACAATTTTACCTATTACACAAATCTATTTACATTCAAAATTAGTTAAACTAAAAATATGATTCTTTAATTATTGATATTTTATATGTTCAACTTTATCTTTTTTGCTATAACGATATAAAACTATTTTATGCCCAATCGTGCATACTACTTCTGCGTTCAATTTTGAAGCAAGTTCGTTTGCAAATTCAATAGGCGTGTATTCGGCGTTGTTTAAAACCGTTATTTTAACAAGTTCCCTATTATCTAAAACGTTAGATAATGCGTCTAACATATTTTGTGAAATTCCACCTTTTCCTATTTGAGCAATTGGCTCTAATTTTTGCGCTAAACTTCTTAGCACGCTTCTTTGTTTTGAAGTAAACATATCTTCTCCTTATTCAACGAAATCAAATTCTATATTTCCTATAACTACGGTGTCTCCGTCTTTTGCACCCTTTTCACGTAATTTTTTAATAACGCCTTTATCTTTTAACGTCTTTTGCATGTACGCCATACTATCCATATCGTTTAAAACTACGTTCCTTTCAAGTAATTTTACTAAATTTCCAACTACTATAAACGCCCCGTCTTCGTCAATTTCTATATCAAAATCATCTTGACCTTGAATTCCATACATAAAACCACTATCTTCTTGTGGTAAAACGATAGGCGCGTCTTTTAAGTTTTCAAACATCGTTTTTATAAGTTCTTCCGTTCCTTCACCCGTGATTGCCGAAACTTCTATAATCTTATATTTTCTAAAATGCCTTTTAAACTCTTTAACGTTTTCGTCGCTTAATAGTAAATCACATTTATTTAAAACGACTATTTGTTTTAAAGTACCTAATTTTTTGCTGTACGACCTTAATTCTTTATTAATAGTTTTAAAATCTTCAACGGGATTTCTCCCTTCGTACCCACTAATATCTACCACGTGGCAAAGCATTCTAGTCCTTTCAATATGCCTTAAAAAGTCGTGTCCTAAACCCGCACCTTGCGACGCTCCTTCAATAAGACCTGGAATATCTGCGGTTATAAAGCTATTGTCGTAATAGTTAACCACTCCTAAATTTGGGGATAAAGTCGTAAAGTGATAATTCGCAATTTTAGGCTTTGCACAAGAAATTTTAGAAAGTAAAGTGGATTTTCCAACGTTTGGAAAACCAATTAAACCTATATCTGCAATAACTTTAAGTTCTAATGAAATTCTTTTAATTTCCGTTTTCTCGCCCTTTTGAGCAAAGTGTGGACAATGCCTTCTTGAAGTTGTGAACCTAGCGTTTCCTTTACCGCCGTGTCCACCTTTCATAACTAGTCTTTTTTGTCCATCGTAATAAATATCACAAATAAATTCGCCCGTTTCCGTATCCGAAACGATAGTTCCAAGCGGAACTTTAATTAAAAGGTCTTCTCCGTTTTTGCCGTGGCAATTCTTCGTGTCCCCTTTCGCTCCGTTTTCGGCAACGAATTTATGCTTGTACATATAATCAATTAAACTAGTTTTGTGTCTATCGCCAACGATATACACGTCTCCACCGTTTCCACCGTCGCCACCGTCAGGTCCACCATCGGAAACTCCTTTATATCTTATAAACGAGATTGCTCCGTCTCCACCGTCGCCCGATTTAATTAATATGCTTTCTTTATCAATAAAATTTTCGTTTAACATTTTTTTACCCTTTAACTTTTTGCTTGTATTCGCAATAACTATATAATTTGCAGTTTAAACAGTCTGGCTTTCTTGCTTTACACACCTTTCTTCCGTGAAAAATTAGATAATGATGGCATTTTGACCACAATTTTTTATCAATTTTTTTCATGAGTTGCATTTCGGTTTTAAAAGGCGTGTCCGCCTTAACGAGCCCAAGCCTATTTGACACTCTAAAAACGTGAGTATCCACGGCGATTGCATCTCCGTTAAAAGCAACTGAAATCATAACGTCTGCCGTTTTTCTTCCTACGCCCGAAAGTTTAATTAAATCGTCAAAATTACTAGGAACTCGTCCGTTATGCAAATTAACTATATCTTTCGTAGCAGATAAAATGTGTTTTGCTTTTGAATTATTAAGTCCGCATGGTTTAATCAACTCTGACAACTTTTCGGTAGATAGTTTTAACATCTTTTCAGGCGTGCCGTAATTTTCAAATAAAAATTTGGTGGTTTTATTAACTCTTTCATCAGTACATTGTGCAGATAATATAACGGCAATAAGCAGTTGATATTCGCTACCGAATACCAACTGCGGTTTTGCATTTGGATACATATTATTAAGTTCTTCTAAAACTCTTTTTACCTTTTCTTTGTTCACGATTATTACCGATATTATATTATTACGTTAATTATTGTATCATAATTTAATATTTAACACAAATATTTTTAGTTATATTTTGCGTGTAGAAATTCTATTTTGAACTTTTTCAATGATAAAAAAGCCGTAAAAAGCGTTTAGGGAATAATAACTAATAACTTGCCTTGCAAGGTTTACGCTATTTTGTGGTATTTCACACGAGATACCGCAACCGATTTTTGCTTCCTTTGGCGTAGGCACGGGCTTTACACTTTGACCTTTATTTCTCATGTGTTCTATAAAAGCCATAACTTGCGTTCGGGAGCGAAAAACCGCCACACATTTTTTCATAAAAATTCCCCCTTCTTTGGTATAAACTTATACACATTATAGTATATTTAATTTATATAGCGATTGTGCTAGGAGAAAGTATGATTTATCTTGACAATTCTGCAACGGGCGGATATAAACCCCCAATTATTTTAGACAAAGTTATAAGCGTTATAAAAAATTTGAACGCAAACCCTGGAAGAAGTGGACATAAACTATCCGTACTTGGCTCGGAAATCGTTTTTAACGCGAGAAAAAAACTAAGTGAGTTTTTTAATAACGGCGACCTTTCAAGAGTAATTTTTACCAAAAATTGTTCCGAAGCGTTAAACACCGCAATTTACGGCATCGTCAAACCTAACACTCACGTAATTACGACGGTTTTTGAGCATAACAGCACGCTTAGACCACTTTTTAATTTAAAAAATAAAGGGGTTATTACACTAAGTATTGCAACCCCGGAGAATAAAAAATTTATAACGTATTTAGATATTTTAAAGCATATTAAGCCAAACACTTCGTTAGTTTGCTTAAATAATATTTCCAACGTAAACGGAGCCGTAAACGACGTTGAAAAAATAGGTTTACTATGTAATAGTAAAAATATTACCTTTTTAGTTGACGGCGCACAATCGGGCGGACACGTATTAATTGATATGCAAAAACAATTTATTGACGTTTTAGCCTTGGCAGGACACAAAGGTTTATACGGAATTGCCGGCTCGGGTGCTTTACTTTTTAAAAAGGACGTTGAAATTTCACCAACATTTCAAGGCGGTACGGGAACGGAGACTTTTAATTTAAATCAGCCTGACGTTTATCCTGAAAAGTTAGAATACGGCTCGCTTAATTTACCTGCAATTTGTTCAATTTACGAAGGTGTAAAATATTTAGAAAAAAATATTAACACCGTTTCAAACACTTTAATAGATATGTCGGACTATTTAATAAAAAAGTTATATAGCCTACCAAAAATAAGAGTTTATTCGCAAAAAAATCCCGCTGGAATAGTTGCTTTTAGCATAGAAAACTTGTCTTCAAGCGAAGCGTGTGAAGAATTATCGTCCACATATAATATTGCTTTGCGTGGCGGTTTTCATTGTGCTCCGCTTATGCACAAATTTTTACAAACGCAAAAAGAAGGTCTAATAAGAGCGTCTATGAGCGTTCAGAACACCTTTTCAGAACTTGACAGACTAATTACTGCCCTTGAAAAAATTACGTCCGCTTAATTTTTTCAACCACTTTTTTTAGTTGTTCTTTTTGGCTACTATTAAGCATTGGCGAAATAGTTTTTGCAAAATTATCTATATCACTATCGGATAACGTACCTGCTTTTCTCCGTTTTTCTGCTTCTTTTATAATTGCTAAAATTAAGTCGCTTTGTGAAGCCCCTTCGTATTTAGACGCTAAATTTTTAAGTAAATCCATAGGATTTGTAGAATTTTTATTACCGCTTTCGCTTGAATAACTATTAAAATCTCTCATAAAATCTCCTTAAACACAATTTTTTGATACATTTAATTGTATGCTAAC
>JAZRLL010000044.1:0-4378 GCA_045646745.1 Christensenellaceae bacterium | reverse complement strand
ATAGCCATACCACAAGCAGAGCCGTTTCCAACTAGGGTTTTAATAACTACTAAATTTTTTGCGCTTTCCATTGAAACGATAAACGTTTTTAATAAAGTTATTACTTTATCGTTAGAAACTTCGGTAGCGGTTTTGCTTTCTGGCAAAGAATATTTAGATTTAACTAAATTACCGCTAACCTTAATTAAACCAAGTTCGTTTATATCACGTGAAACCGTTGCTTGCGTGCTTTTAAAATTGTTTTCATTTAAAATTTTAACTAATTCTTCTTGTTTGGAAATTTCTATTTCAGTTATTATCTTTTTTATAAATTCTCTACGAGTTTTAGTTGACATTATTTTGTTTCGCTCCACTTGTTTAATTTAACTAATAATTTTTGGAAAAAGTTATCGCTTCCTTTGAAAAATTTAATTGAATATTTACTCTTATAAACTTCAATTTTATCATTTTCTTTTAAACCTTTAACGTACTTTCCGTCAATAAACAAAGCACATTTTGAATTTTTTTCTATATTAATTTTACAAGGTGAATTATCAGAAAAAACTATCGGTTTATTATGCAACGAGTGTGCACATATAGGCGTTGCTATAAACGCATTAATGTCTGGCGCTAAAATTGAACCGCCCGCAGATAAAGAATACGCGGTTGAACCCGTTGGAGTTGCTATAATAATTCCATCTGCATAGAATTTATCAACGAAATTTCCTGCAATTTCTAAACTTAAACCAATAACTCCGCTAGTTGAATTTGAAAGCATATTTCTTTGAATTAAGGCTTCGTTTAAAGCATAATATTTCTCGTTTCCAACAACCACTTTCATTACTGAACGTTTTTCTAACGTTTTAGAATCAGATTTTAATAATTCAAGTGCTTTTTCTATATCTTGATTTTCTAAACAAGTTAAAAATCCTACCGTACCCGTATTTATTGCAAGAATTGGAATATCGTATTCAATAGCGTAATCAACGACACGCAAAATAGTGCCGTCTCCACCAAAAACGGTTAAAACGTCAATATCTTTACAATCTTCTTTCATATTAACGACTTTATATTCAATTTCGTTTTTAAGCAATAAGGCACCAAATTTATTTGCCGATTTATTTGCATCTGCCTTAGTGGTATTAATAAAAATTCCTACTTTCATTTTGCGCTCCTAACTATATCTTTGATTTTATTTTTATCAAAGGATATAGCGTTTTCATAATTTATTATTTGTAGAATAAATTCCGTGTTTTTATTTTCTCTAATCGGTGCGTAAGTTAAATTAATTGGAATTAAATTATACTTTAAACACTCGTTATAAATTTTTAAGCACGATTTTATTTTAGCGTCGTTTGAGGTTATTATGCCGTTTTTATTTAAAAACTCTTTACCGCTTTCAAACTGCGGTTTTACAAGCAAAAACCCTACGCCGTTTTCTTTTAAAAGTTCTTTTAATACGGGAACTATATAGGTTAAGGAAATGAAACTCACGTCGCAAGTAATACCATCAGCCTTTTCCCCGTTTATATCAGATAATTTTAAATTGCGAGCGTTAAAATTATCAAGAATCACAACGTTTTTATCAAGTAATGATTTATCAAGTTGGGACGAGCCAACGTCAACGCAGTAAACTTTTTTTGCTCCCCTTTTAAAAAGACAATCAGTAAACCCGCCGTTTGACGCACCAATATCTATAAACGTTTTGTCTTTTACGTCATAGTTAAATTCTTTAAGCGCCTTTTCAAGTTTATATCCACCGTTTGAAACGAAAGTTATACTCTCTACGAAAGTAATATCATCTAAACTATCTACTTCAAAAGATGGTTTAACGACTTTTCCTTTGTATAAAACCTTTCCGTTTTTTATACTTTCGCTTGCCTTATTTCTTGACGGAAATTTATTAACGCTAACTAAAAAATTATCAATTCTCATTTTTTTCTATTGTAAACGTAAGTTAGAAAATCTTTCAAAATTTCGCTTTCTTCAATGGAATTTAGAATTTCTAAACCTTCGTTATAAACCTTTTCTGCCATTAATTTCGCCTTTTCTAAACCATAGAAATTTACAAACGTTAATTTGTTTTGTTCTTCGTCTTTACGTGGCGTTTTACCCAAATCGTCAAAAGTTGCCGTTGCGTCTAAAATATCGTCTGTAATTTGGAAAAGTAAACCTAATTTTTCGCCAAAATTTTTAAGTTCAACAAAATATTTATCTTGACAAAAACAACTTGGAATTAACGTTGAACACGTAATTAATTTCCCCGTTTTATTATTGTGGATTTTATAAAGCAATTCTTCGCTTGGTTCGTTATTAGAAAGCAAAATATCGTTTGCTTGTCCATCAACCATACCTTGATACCCAGCAAATCTTGATAAAATTCTTGAAGCGTTAATTGAAGGCACACCATCAATACTTCTAAAACAAATTTCGTATGCTAAATTAAGCAAAGCGTCGCCCGCTAAAATAGCAACGTTTTCGCCGTAAACTTTGTGATTTGTGAGCCTTCCCCTACGATAATCGTCGTTATCAAAAGACGGCAAATCATCGTGAATTAGCGAATACGTATGAATTAATTCAAGAGCGATAGCAAAAGGCATAATATCCTCAAAATTAACACCTAAAACGCTTGCAGTCATAAGCATAAGCGTTGGTCTTACCCTTTTACCGCCCGCTTTAACACTATATTGCATAGCCGAAATTAAAGTTTCGTTTGCGTTTTGTAAACTATTTATTTTTTTATAAAGTTCAATTTCAAAATAATCTTTAAAATTATTATACTTATCAATAAATTCCATCTAAATTATTATTCCTTAAACAAGCAATATACGAGTTTTTTAATAGCATTGAAACCGTCATTGGTCCAACTCCGCCTGGAACGGGCGTTATATACGAAGCAACGTTTTTAGCCGTTTCAAAGTCTACGTCGCCGTAAATTTTAGAGCCGTCTCTATTAATACCAACGTCAATAACAACAGCGCCGTTCTTAATCATATCGCCTGTTATATAATTCTTTCTTCCTACTGCAACGACTAAAATATCTGCATTTTTAGTGAAATTTTCAATATTTTTTGTCTTTGAGTGGCAAATAGTTACCGTTGCGTTTTCGTTTAATAAAAGAGATGCAATAGGTTTTCCAACCATATTACTTCTACCAACTACGACTGCATTTTTACCCGCAATTTCAACGTTGTATTCCTTTAAAAGTTCCATAATTCCGTAAGGAGTACATGAAACGAGAGTTTTTTCGCCTTTAACGAGTTTGCCCAAGTTTTCGGCACATAACCCGTCAACGTCCTTATTTGCAGGAATATGCCTTAAAATATTTTCGCTATTAAACTTTTTAGGAAGTGGAAGTTGAACGATAATCCCATCAATATCCTTTCTATTTGCAAGTTTAATAACTTCTTCTTCGGCTTGTTGTTGAGTTATGTTTTCATCTAAAACTACGTTTACAGAATTCATACCAACTTCACTTGCACCTTTTACTTTATTTCTAACGTAAATTTGAGATGCAGAATCTTCGCCGATTATAACTACTGCTAATCCTGGAACGATATTATGTTTTTCTTTTAAATCCGCTACTTTTTTAGCAAGGTTTTCCCTTAATTTAGTTGAACAACTTTTTCCGTCAATAACAATCATAACTCACCTTCAATTTTCTTTTTATATTCCGCTAAAATCCCGTTAACGAAGTTAGGGCTATCCTGAGTTGAGTACTTTCTAACGAGTTCCATCGCCTCGTTAATAGATACTATAAGTGGAATATCTTTTGAGTAAGTCATTTCACAAATAGCAAGTTGTAAAGCACACTTGTCAGTTGAATATATCCTATCAAGGTTATAGCCATTTGACAAAGAAGAAATTACGTTATTAATGCTATCTTTATTTTGATAATAATTATCTAAAAGTTCGTTAGCAAAAGCAACGTCGTCTTCCGTCAAATTTTCTTCTTTAAAGATAAAATCTTTAAACTCTAAATCAAAATCATCGTTAAATTGATTGCTAAACAACAATTTATACACTGCCTCTCTTGCATTTTTTCTCATAAATCACCTTTTAGTAAAACAAATAGCCACGACTAAGCGTGGCTTTAAATTAATCAATATGTTCGCCGTTAAATACAACACCGTCTACGTGAACGTCAACCGATTCAACTTTGTATCTTGACATAGATTCTAGGTTGTGCTTAACGTTTTGCTGGATATTAAACACAACGTCCGGTACGTTATATCCGTAAATAATATCCACCGTTATATCAATACTAACTAAATCTTCATTAAAAGTTATTTTAGTAAGATTTAATTTATCTTTATTACTTTTTTCTAACGCAACACCCGCAACGTCAGAAACGGCTAACATAACAATACCTTTAACAATAAGTCGGAGGCCAAGCGGT